>NZ_JAYMZI010000007.1:0-53063 GCF_037070845.1 Bartonella numerosa | reverse complement strand
ATAATTAAGTATATAAAATAAAAAATCTTTATTATAATTTTTATAGCTAATTAATTAATAATAAATAAAATAACTTCATTTCTACTATAAAAAACATAAATCTATAATAAAAAACACCCATTAATGAATTAATTACTTCTTATCACTACTTCATTTAATTTTTCATGTAAAAATAATATCTAAAATTTTAAGTAAATCTACCCTGTTATCTAAAAAATTAAAAATAAAATATTCTTTTTAAGACGCGAAATAATCGCTACACAATGGGGTAACGAGAAAGGAAGTCGATAACGCCTTTTTTATAAATCTTATCCCCTACAGCGAGCATGTGATCTCTGTTGGGAATTGATAAAGACTCTCCAGAAGGCAGCAAGGCAGCTAATGGTTCTGCTGCACCGCTGATTTCATCTAGTGTGCCTACAGCTACAAGCGAAGGTTGCTTTATTTTATGAACATCAGATGCTGTCAATTCCTGTTTTGACGTAACGACACAAGCAGCAAGTGCACGCTTATCGCTTTTGGTCCGATCAGCAAATTTACGAAACATCAGACCACGTGGATCGGTAATATCGTCAACATTTTCAGCTAAAAGGGCTTCGGCAACCGGCTGCCAATCCCCCGTCCCTTTTACCATACTGATACCTAAGCCACCAAAAACAACACTATGTACATATGTCGGATACAAAAGGGCCATAAATGCGCTGATTCGAGCGCCCATAGAATATCCCATAACATGAGCTTGAGATAATTCTAAATGCTGCAATAACCTAACTGCATCCCCAGCCATAGCCTGGGGAGTGTAAAAAGAAGGGTCATAACTCTTAGCTGAATCCCCATGCCCACGATTATCAAGAGCGATAACGCGATAACCTGCTTCAGTGAGTGTGTGGAACCAACCTGTCGCGTACCAATTTACACGTGCAGAGGATCCAAATCCATGGATCAGTAAAATAGGAACGCCCTGTCCTTCTTCTCTGTAAGCAAAGCGTAAACCATTGTATTCAAAAAAATGAACGTCCTCAGCTGTCATTTTTATTACCCTCACATTTACCGCAAATAGCAGGATGAATAACACGTCGCCCTTTTTTTATCTGTTTTTCAGAAACTTCTCCAGCATTAACTTCAATGGCAAAAACTGCCGGAACTTTTGACGAAATTATATCCGTTGAAAATGGGACAGTTTTTTCGACAATTGAGACAATAATACCCTCAGCATTTAAAAAAATCATATCCAAAGATAAGGGCGTATTTGCCATCCACATGAAAATTTCCCCCTCACTCCCGAAATGACCACTTCCCTGATTTTTAAAAAGCATCGCGCGGTCGCGTGGAAAATCAGTACGATACATCAAACCGGCCTCCGCTTTGTCTGCAGTAAATGCAAGTTCAACCTGATAAGAAATTTCATCCTGCGCGGTCTTTATCACCAACGGAACCGAATGAACAAGAACACTCAAGGGTCCTTCAGTCGTAGATACACCACATAGCAGCATAAAAAATAACACTAACCGGACAATTTTTCCCTTTTTGGAAAGCTTCAGCATACTCATCTACCGCGGAAAACTTCTGATCCCCCAGCGTGCCACATATCCCCCCCTAAAGTCCAAAAAACGCGATTAGAAGCACAATAATCACCCCTTAAAGGTCACTTTAATTCAATGCGTGGAAAACGGAATCCCCATGTCCGGATAAATTTCAGCCGTCATCAAACCTTTTTCACCTTTTCCAAAACGAACAAGGACAACTTGACCAGAACGAAGTTCTGCTAAACCAAAGCGATGCAACGTTTCCATATGAACAAATATATCCTCCGTTCCCTTTCCTCGGCTAAGAAATCCAAACCCTTTATCGCGATTAAACCACTTAACAATTGCACGCTCTAAACCACTCTCTGGGGTAACGATAACATGTGTACGCACTGGTATTTCGGATGGGTGAATAGCCGACGAGCAATCTATAGATTTTACTTGAACACACTTTAATCCCCGCTCAGTTTTTTCCACGGCACAAACAATTTTAGCCCCCTCTAAAGCCGTTTTAAAACCATCTCTCCGCATTACGGTAATGTGCAGAAGTATGTCAGGAAATTGTGGGAAATCAGGCGAAACAAACCCATATCCCTTGCTGCCATTGAACCATTTGATAACGCCGCTGACCTCGATAATTTCACCACAAGCGTTTAAATCGTCCTCAGACACGAAATAATCTTTTGATTCATCCTTACTCGTCATAACGAAACGCGACTCCGCCAGGTACAAACTACAATATTGATTCTCCCGCTTAGTAAATATCGCTCACGCATCCACACGCAAGCCCCAAGATGAGATTTCCCCATGTTGTCGCATTTTTCATAGCCAAAATCTTTATAAAAGCGTCTAATCGTATGTTTTTTTTACAAAAATGTCTAATTGTATCTTTAACATTTGATTGTACGCTTTAAGTACGTTATCTAGTGGGCGTTTTGAGATATTTTTTACATAATGATATTTTCATGAATGGAACTTGCATAATGAAAAAGTTCTGGATAAGGTGCGAAAAATACAACTAACAAGGGAGGCTTGTAGTGCAGTTTAGGAAATTTTTTACTGTAGTTACCGCAGCAGTTGCGCTTGTGACGAGTGCTTATGCAGGCGAACCTATCAAGATTGGTGTTTATCTTCCGTTGACGGGCCCGTATGCATTCGGAGGAGAGCTTGAGCTTTCTGGTATACGCTTGGCACATAAAAAAATGCCAGAAGTATTGGGACGTAAGGTTGAACTTGTCGTCGTCGATAACAAGTCTGATAAGGTGGAAGCAGCTAATGCTGTCATGCGTTTAACTGCAAATGATAAGGTTAATGCCATCATCGGTAGTTACGGTTCTTCGTTGTCTCTGGCCGGTGGAGAAGTAGCTGAAAAAGCAAAAACTCCCGTTGTTGCATCTTCAGCAACAAATCCACTGATAACGCTGGGTAAAAAATACTATTTCCGTGCGTCTTTTACTGATTCCTATCAAGGTGAGAGCGCTGCAACTTATGCGATTCGAACTTTACATGCCAAAAAGGCAGCTATACTAAAGGATATATCAAGCGATTATGGAGTTGGTATTGCGAACTATTTTGGTAAATCGTTTAAGCAGTTGGGTGGTAAAGTCGTCGCAAACTTAAATTATAATTCTGGGGATCAGGATTTTTCAGCTGCACTTATGCAGATTATAGCCCAAAAGCCCGATATTCTGTTTATAACATCCTATTTTTCTGAAGGTGCTATCATTTTAAAGCAAGCGCGGGAATTGGGAGCGAAGTTTCGTATTATGGGTGCTGACGCTATGGATAATCCAGAAACGTCTGTGATTGCGGGCGAGGCTGCAGAAAATTTTTTACACACGACACTTGCCTATGATGAAAATATGCCGAATATGTCTGAAGCGGCAAGGGAGTTCACAGAAGAGTGGAAAGAGCTTTATCCTAATGAAAGAACAAATATGAATGCCGTTGCCGGCTACGTAGCTTACTCAATGGTCATAAAAGCTATCGAGAATGCTGGCAGTGTTGACCGGGAGGATATCACACGGGAGCTTGGGAAATTAAAAGATTTCCAGACACCTTTTGGTAAAATCTCCATAGATGAAAATCATAACCCTATAATGCCGGTTGGTGTGATTGAAATCAAAGACGGTAAGCGTGTTTATTTAGGTGAAGTGGAATCCGGCACTTAAAAAACATTTTGAAAAAAAATAAATGGTCCAAATAAAAATGTGCTGCGCATTTTGAGAATCGTTTAACAAAAAATGAAAAAAACTCAGAGGCGTAGCATTTTGCCTTGTATAAATTTTAAATACGGAAGGATGAGAGATGAGCACCGAAATGTTCATCCAGTATTTTTTTAATGCTCTTGCGTTAGGGTCACTTTATGGGCTTATCGCGATTGGTTATACCATGGTCTATGGTGTCTTGAGGTTAATCAATTTTGCCCATGGCGATATTTTTATGCTGGGTGCTTATTTTGTTTTTTTCTCTACAGTCAGTTTCATGCCCGCTTGGACTGCTGTTCTCCTTGTTCTAATAGCCGTCTTTATTTATTATCTGGTGTTTGTAGGATTCAGAAAACGCCCCCCAATTCATTGGGTCGGTGTTTTTCTCGTTTTTGTTTTTGGATTGATTTATTATTTGAAAGTTTCTTCCCAAGATTTTGCGCCAATTTGGATTTTAGCCGCTTGTTTTTCGATTTTTATTACCAGTGCAGTGGGTATTTCTATAGATCGCTTTGCCTATAAGCCTTTGCGCGATGCTCCGCGTGTTTCAGCGCTAGTTGGCGGAATTGGCGTTTCTTTTCTTCTTGAAAATCTAGCAACTGTTCTCTTTGGTGGCGTCCCTAAGAGCGTGAAGCAGCCCAGTTTTTTTGTAACACAGATTGAATGGCATTTAGGAGGGAATTCGGATAGTGTTGTTCGAATTGTCCCTATGTCAATTATTGTTCCTATTGTTTCATTAGTTCTCGTTCTTCTGCTACTATGGATTATACATAAAACGAAACCCGGTCTTGCTATGCGTGCGATTTCCCATGATATTGAAGTCACTCGTTTGATGGGTGTTCCAGTCGATAAGGTCATTGCGCTCACGTTTGCTATAGGTTCAGCGCTAGCGGCTGTTTCAGGGATTATGTGGGCTTTACGTTATCCCCAAGTACAACCTTACATGGGTGTTTTTCCTGGATTGAAGGCGTTTATAGCCGCAGTCGTAGGAGGAATTGGTTCAATTCCGGGAGCAATGTTTGGTGGGCTTCTGCTGGGTTTTATCGAAATTATGGTTGTTGCTTTCTTCCCATCTTTGTCCGGGTACAGAGACGCTTTTGCCTTCATTTTGTTAATTCTCATTTTATTATTTATGCCTCAAGGCTTGATGGGTAAAAAAAGTCAGGAGAAAATCTGATGGCAAAACCAGTTGAATTCTTTTTATCATTTATCAGCATAGTGGCATTTACGGGATTCTTGCTTTATGCTGATAATCATTTTAATGACTATACGCTACGCATCATTAATCTTGTTGCCATCAATGCCATATTAGCTATCTCGCTTAATTTGATCTATGGGTTTACAGGCATGCTTTCTCTCGGGCATGCTGGTTTTATCGCCATTGGTGCTTACACATGCGCGATATTTCTTCTCTCCCCCGAACAAAAAGAAATGATGTGGATTCTCGAACCCATAGCCGATCCATTACGACACATGCAGTTGCCGTTTTTTGCTGCTGTTATCGTCAGTGGTTTGTGCGCGGCAGTTATAGGATTACTAATTGCTTTTCCCGTATTGCGCCTCGGCGGAGATTATCTTGCTATTGCAACATTAGGTTTCGCAGAGATTATTCGTATCGTCATTGTCAACGCAACTTCCTTAACAAACGGTGCACTAGGGATAAAAGGGATACCTCAGAGTGCAACATTGTGGTGGAATTATGGTTGGTTGGCATTCACAGTTTTTTTTATTTCCTTTTTACTACGAAGTAACACCGGCAATGTGCTGCGTGCTGTCCGCGATGATGAAATTGCTGCAGAGACAATGGGGATAAATACTTTTTTTTACCGTATCATGTCTTTTACCATTGGCGCATTTTTTGCAGGTATTGGGGGTGCATTGATGGCTGCCCTCATCTCGTCAATAGATCCAAAAATGTTCAGCTTTCTCTTAACTTTTAATATTTTGATGATCGTCGTTGCTGGCGGTCTTGGTTCTATTACTGGTAGTATTATAGGAAGTCTTATCATTACAGTTGCGTTGGAATGGTTTCGTGTCATTGAGAGTTCATTAGACTTAGGATTTGTATCTATTCCAGGGATTCCAGGTCTGCGTATGGTTATTTTTTCACTTTTATTATTGGTAATCATCTTGTTTTGGCGGAAAGGATTATTGGGTCAACAGGAATTTTCTTGGAGCAAAATTTATTATTTTTTAACAAAAAGAAAAATTCTTGATAAGGAAAAGCCATGAAAAACATTATTCTTTCGCTTCATGACCTCATGATAAATTTTGATGGGTTAATTGCTGTAAATAATGTCAACATGACGATTGAACGAGGAACGATTACTGGGGTAATTGGTCCAAATGGCGCTGGAAAAACCACTGTATTCAATATGATTTCTGGTTTTTATGCACCTACAAATGGAAAAATTCTTTTGAATGGAAAGGAAATTGCTGGACTTCCTCCACACGTGATATGTAAGCGCTACATCGCGCGAACGTTTCAAAATATTCGGCTTTTTTCAGGGTTAACGGTATTGCAGAATGTCATGGTGAGTGCTCATGTTAGACAGAAGCAGCCATGGTTTGCTTCATCCTTGTTTTTTCCAAGCGCCGTTAGGGAAAAGAATGAGCTTTACGAAAGCTCAATGGAGCTTCTTGAGTGGTTCCAGCTCGATCATCTGTCGCATCAATTAGCGACGACTCTCCCTTATGGTGCACAGCGGCGTTTGGAAATCGCCCGTGCTTTAGCGACAAAACCGGCACTTCTTCTTCTTGATGAGCCTGCAGCAGGTATGAATCCGCAAGAGAGTGAAGAACTGAGACAATTTATAGAAGAAATAAGAAAAAAATTTAATATTACAATTTTACTCATTGAGCACGATATGAAAGTTGTTATGGGGCTTTGCAAATATATTTATGTGTTAGAGTATGGTCGTTGCATAGCTGGTGGTACACCTAATGAAATTCGTAATAACCCCAAAGTTATTGAGGCCTACCTTGGTGGAGATGTACATTGAATATCCTTGAAATAAAAAACCTTCATGTTCATTATGGTAGCATCCAAGCTGTTTACGATCTTTCTATGTCCATAAAAAAAGGAAGCATAGTAACTCTAATTGGAGCTAATGGAGCAGGAAAAAGCAGTATTGCGCGTTCTATTATGGGGCTTAATCGCTCTGTCCGCGGAGATATCGTTTACAAAGGTCAGTCCATCATAAAAAAACAACCAGAAGAAATTTTACAATTGGGCATTGCACTCAGTCCTGAAGGGCGGCGTATTATACCTTACTTTACGGTTCTAGAAAATTTGCAGTTAGGGGCTTATGCTCGTAGTGATAAAGCAGGTATTTACCGCGATATTGAATGGGTATTTGACATGTTTCCACGCTTACGTGAAAGGTCTAAGCAATTGGGTGGTACAATGTCAGGAGGTGAACAACAGATGTTGGCTGTGGGACGTGCACTGATGAGCAATCCTGATACCGTTATATTGGATGAACCATCTCTCGGTCTGGCGCCACTCCTAGTACAAGAGCTTTTTTCTATCATTCGAAAAATTAATGATATGGGTAAGACTGTTCTTCTTATCGAGCAAAACGCATTCGCGGCGCTCTCTATCGCTAATTATGCCTATGTTCTGGAAGTAGGGAAAGTTTTGTTCCACGGTGAAGGAAAAGCAATGCTCTCGGATTCACGTGTTAAAAAAGCTTATCTTGGTGGCTAACAGATTCTGCACGACGTTTTGGGAAGTACCTTTTCTATTCTTCTCACTCGAAAAAAACTCTTCCGAGTGAGCTTTTGTTTTTATAAAATCTATTTTTATTCTATGTCCACCATTTTTCAGCACTTAGCGTTCCCGCTTCTTGTTCTATAACGTGAGCAATCTGAAAAATTATTTCTTCAGAAAAAGGTTTGCCAATTAACTGTAATGCTAGTGGTAAGCCGTCTGACGACAAACCTGCAGGGACAGAAATTCCCGGTAAGCCAGCCATACTAACAGGCACCGTGAAGATATCGTTGAGATACATCGACAAACTGCCGTTCTTCACTTTTTCATCAGCAATACCAAAAGCTGCTGTCGGTGTTGTAGGTGTTAAAATAGCATCTATACCATTCTCAAAACACTGATCAAAATCACGTTTTACTAATGCTCTTACTTTCTGAGCCCTAAGATAATAAGCGTCGTAACATCCTTCCGAAAGAACGTAAGTGCCAATTAAAATACGACGTTTAACTTCGTCTCCAAAACCAGCTGAGCGCGTATTTTTATACATTTCTATGATATCTTTTCCCGGTACACGGAGCCCAAAACGAACGCCGTCGTAGCGTGCCAAATTAGATGATGCTTCGGCAGAAGCAACTATATGATAAGCAGGCAAAGCGTACTTAATATGGGGTAATGAAATATCAACAATTTCAGCTCCTGCCTCTTTTAGCCAATCTATTCCCGTTTTCCAAAACCCAATAACTTCGTCAAGTATTCCTTCAATGTAACACTCTTTTGGAATACCTATTTTCATTTTTTTAATTGATTTTCCAATATAACTTTCATAGTCAGGGACTGGAATATTAACTGAAGTCGAATCTTTATCGTCATAGGAAGCCATAGATTTAAGCATAATAGCACAATCGCGCACATCACGTCCTATAGGTCCGGCCTGATCAAGAGATGAAGCGTAAGCTACGACTCCCCATCGTGAACACCTACCATAAGTTGGTTTTATACCGACACAACCAGTGAAAGCCGCTGGTTGGCGGATTGATCCGCCAGTATCAGTCCCAGTTGCACCAGCACAAAGCCTCGCTGCGACGGCAGCTGAAGAACCACCCGAAGAACCACCTGGAACAAGCTTATCGTCCGATCCCCTTTTCCTCCATGGATTAACAACCGGTCCATAATGCGATGTTTTGTTGGAAGATCCCATAGCAAACTCATCCATGTTAAGTTTTCCCAACATAACTGCTCCATCTTTCCACAAATTAGCAGTAACTGTTGACTCATAATGAGGACTGAAACCATCAAGAATACGCGAGCAAGCTTGCGTGTGAACGCCTCGTGTTGCAAAGAGATCCTTAACTCCTAATGGAATTCCCTCTAAAGCACCACCCTGCCCCTTGGCCAAACGGCTATCTGATTCGATAGCCATTTTCATTGATAGTTCGGACGTTATTGCAACATAAGCGTTTAAAGTTGGATTGGCTGATTCAATCGCTTTCAAATACGATTCCGTTAATTCGGTTGCCTTGAAGTCTTTTCTTGCTAAAGCATCACGGGCTTGTGCAATTGTTAAGATTGTAAAATCGGTCATATTAATTCTCAATTTTTTTAAAAAACATAATAGGTTATTCAACAACCTTTGGAACGAGAAAAAAATTTTCTTCCGCAACAGGTGCATTTGCCACTACATCTTCAGCCTTGTTACCATCTGTAATGCTATCTTCGCGCATCCGTAAAGCCACAGGTGCCACTGAAATTAGCGGCTCAACTTCGCTGACATCCACCTCATTCAGTTGTTCTGCAAAATTTAAAATAACGTTAAGCTCTTTCATCGTATGCTCTACTGCATCGTCGTGGATGGCAATACGTGCCAAATGTGCCACCCGTTTGACTGTCTCTTTATCAACGGACATACCCTGCCTCTCTGCTTTATAATACTTACTCGTATTCTGGCTATACAGGGACGCATTTGCAAGCGCAAGGATATTGATATATCAAACAAAAAATATAAGTGTGAACCAAAATATTAAAAATTCAATCGTAGACTGTATGGCCGTTATTAACATAGAAGAAATTGTCGCACATCTCTTACCGAGGCAAACGATAGCGGGCTTAGATTTAGGTACGAAGACTATCGGAATTGCGGTTTCTGATCTAAGCTTGACCTATTCAAATCCACGTCCTGTTCTAAAGCGGAAAAAGTTTACGCTAGATGTACGCAAACTCTTGGAAATTTTTGCTCATGAAAATGTGGGCGTCGCTGTCATTGGGCTACCTTTTAACATGAATGGTAGCAGTGGTCCCCGTGTCCAGGCAACTAAAACTTTTGTAAGCAATATAGCGGCATATACGAGAGTTCCATTTGCTTTCTGGGATGAACGCTTATCGACGGTTGCCGCGCAGCGCTACCTTTTAGAAATGAACATGCCACGCAGTAAAAGGATAACTTCTATTGATTCTGCTGCTGCCGCTTTCATACTGCAAGGCGCTCTTAACAGGATCCGAATCTTTCATCAGACAGAAGGATAAAGAACATTTAATAAATGCCCTGCGTTATACCGTGCAATGAGCATACCGTAAGAAGATCTCCATTGTCCCCCAAGACGGCTTTCCATATAGGCAATTGCAACATGCTCTATATCCGCATGACGTAACGACGCAGCAGCAGTTGCATATGCCAACTGCTCAACAAAAAATCTACCGGCACCCTCATTTGTTGATGCCATACCTACGGCAGATTTAATGATCTCAATCGCCCGAGTTCCTGCAGGTCCGATGTCAATTGCAATTTTTTCTAACAATTTCTGGAATAATCCTGGTGCTTTTTTAGCTATGAGAATTGCGTCTTTTACCAATTGATTAGCAGAACTATTTCTAACGATCCGTGCAGGCCCATTGCTCAATATTTGTGATAATGGATTGCCTTCTACAAAGCCTTCAATACCCAGCTGAGCGATAATTTCACCAACAATAGGAATAACCAATTGACTCACATGATACGCGATAATAGGCGTCATAATTCGTGCAAAAGCAGCTTCAGAACGATCATTTACAGCATTATCAAATGCTTGTGCCAAACGAAAAACCAATGCCTGTGAAGCAGCAATGTCGAGCGCTATATCCGCAAAAATGCGCTCTGTTAGAGGTGGTAAAGGTTGACCCGGCAACTTCTCTCGAAAATAATCTATACCAAATTGGAGCGCTGCCCGCAAAACACCTGCTGAAATTACAGATTGATCAAAACGAGTCATGGTTTCAATATCTTTGATTGTCTTCCCCCCTTCTCCAGCTGCCCCTAAAAGCCAACCGTAGCTGCCTTGAAAATCAACGACCCCTTCTGGTACAGAAGCTTCTCCTGAACGCCGAACCAAGTGACGGATAGATATGCCACCATTTAACGCACCGTTTTCTTGCACGCGTGGAACTAAAAAACAACTTAAATTTCCCTCTAACTCTGCGCTCACGAGATATCCATCAACCATAGGATTCAGAACATTTGTTTTTACGGTACTTAGACGATACAGGTCTCGCCCCATTTTTTCGTCAAAAGAAATTTTTTGAACGCTTGGAGAAGTAGACAAATATTTTTCTGGTTTCTCAACATTATCAAAAGCACAAGTAAGCGATGCTGACTTTTTTTCATGGATAGGTCTGGATGACAAATCATATTCACGTGATAAGAAAATATTTTTCCATTTCTTGAACAGTTCAACATCGCTAATAAGCACCGCGATAGCCGCACTTGACGTAATGACCTCATTTAGGTGCCCCGTCTCTAAACCTGCAGATAAAGCCAAGCGGATAGCACGTGCTTGGTAGCGTACCCCATTTTCTGAGGTTGCATTTTCCCAAAGAGACGTAATTAAGCCAGCCTGTCGAGAATACTTTTGAAGCGCTTGATAAGAAGAGTGTATCTCCAACTGTTCCGTTGTTTTTCCCCATTCATCATTATGGCGCAGCACAGGCCGGTAGTGATTGGCCAAATAAGAAAGATTCCTTGCTTCATGACTCGCAACAAAATCCCCCATTTCTTCAAAACTAGCTAACAAAAATTTAGGCAAAGTAGAAGCAACACGAAACATAAGCGTATCACCAAGAAATGCATTTTTTCGGCGGGCATTTTGCGTAGATACAACACTCATGAGTATATTCCTATTGTTCAACTAATTCACATCATAGACTATTTGTTTTTTTGCAGCTAAAAAACATTTATCATTTTAAACAAATAGTTTTTTAATCTCTATTAACAGAGAGAGAGAAAAGAATGCTATGACTCAAAATACTTCTTTCCCCGTTTTTCCCCATCAACATCTTTTAGGTATTAAGGGTTTGAGTGTGCAAGACCTTACCACATTACTCGATCGTGCAAACGCAAATGTCACCTTTTCCGAAGAAATTGACAAAAAAAAATCTATATTACGCGGGCGTACACAGATCAATCTCTTCTTTGAAGCTTCCACGAGAACGCAGTCCTCGTTTGAGCTGGCCGGCAAGCGGCTGGGAGCGGACGTTGTAAGTATAGCTGTCAACCATTCATCTGTAAAAAAGGGGGAAATACTAATTGATACAGCTACAACCCTTAATGCGATGAGTCCAGATATACTTGTTGTTCGCCATAATCGTGCCGGAGCAGCCGCTTTATTGGCCAAGAAAGTTGATTGTTGTGTAATAAATGCAGGCGATGGCGCGCATGAACACCCTACACAAGCTTTGTTAGACGCTTTGACCATTAAAAGAGCAAAGGGTCATATAGAAGGATTAACCGTTGCGATTTGCGGCGATATTCTGCATTCACGTGTTGCACGTTCTAATATCCTTAGCCTTAATACTTTGGGAGCGCGTGTCCGTGTCGTTGCTCCATCAACACTTTTGCCAACAGGGATTGAAAATATGGGTGTCGAAGTCTTCAACACGATGGAAGAGGGACTCAAAGACACTGATGTCATCATGATGTTGCGCTTGCAACATGAACGCATGGCGGGATCTTTTATCCCATCTGCTCGTGAATATTCTTATTACTTTGGCTTGCATAAAAAAAATTTAGCTCATGCTAAAGGAGATTGCATCATTCTGCATCCTGGTCCAATAAATCGCGGTATAGAAATCGCATCTGACATAGCAGATGGACCACAGAGTATGATCCACACACAGGTTAAAATGGGAGTCGCTGTACGCATGGCAGTCATGGAAGCCTTGTTAGATTCACGATCTAACGGAAGTGGAGAAAAGAAATGAAAAAGCCGATAGTTTTTCAAAATGCCCGTATCATTGATCCTTCTCGTACAGTTGATGAAATTGGTACTGTCATTATTGAAAATGGACTGATAAAAACCGCAGGAAAAGAAGCCCTTAATCAAGGAACTCCTGAAGGGGCAGAAATTATCGATGCAAAAAACAAAGTAATTTTGCCTGGACTTATCGACGCCCGCGTTTTTATTGAAAAGTTCAGAGGGAGTTATCAAGAAACAGTCGCATCACTGTGCCAATCCGCGGCAGCAGGTGGAATTACTTCTCTCCTCATGATGCCAGATACACATCCGATCATTGATGATGTAGCCCTTATTAGGTCCATTTTATGTACAGTGCAGGATGTGTCATGTATTAATATTTACCCTACTGCGGCCATTACTCGAGGTTTTAATGGGCAAGAAATAACAGAGTTTGGGTTATTGAGAGATGCAGGAGCGATTGCTTTCAGCGAAGGTAAAAAGACTCTTCAAAGTTCATCAACTATGCGACATGCGATGACTTACGCACGCAATTTTGACGTAACATTGATGCACGAAACACAAGACCATCATCTCATAGGGCAAGGCGTTATGAATGAAGGCCTGTTAGCCAGTTGGCTCGGGCTCTCTGGGATACCCCGCGAAGCAGAGGTCATTCCACTCGAAAGAGACCTGCGTCTGGCAGCACTTACACAAACGCGTTATCATGCTGCACAAATATCGACAGCTATGTCGGCTGATGCCATTCGTTTGGGGAAGCAGCGCAGTACAAAAATTTCAGCTGGTGTGTCTATTAATAACTTATCTTTGAACGAAAATGATATTGGTGAATACAATACTTCCTTCCGTTTCATGCCTCCATTGCGCGCAGAAGAAGATCGCGTAGCGATGATCGAAGCCATAAAAGATGGGACAGTGGATATCATCGTTTCTTCCCATGACCCTCAAAGTTCCGATACAAAATATTTGCCATTTGATGATGCAACGGTGGGTGCTGTCGGTATGGAAACTTTACTAGGCGCGGCCTTGCGCCTCTATCACGATAAAAGTGTGTCTTTGTTACGGTTGACTGAACTTTTGTCGACTGGACCTGCAAGACTTTTTGGCCTGAATGCAGGAACACTTAAAAAAGGTTCTTATGCAGATCTTATTTTGGTTGACCTTGATAAGCCATGGATAGTATCTGCGGACAAATTGTATTCGCACTCAAAAAAAACACCCTTTGAGAACGCGCATTTTCAGGGGCGCGTCCTACAGACCTTTGTTAAAGGACAATCAGTTTTCAGATTTAATCAACAAAATTAATGAGACATTCAATGAATGAGATAGAAATATTTTTTCAATTTCATACGTGGTTTATTTTCCTGGTATCCTACCTCGCTGGATCCATACCGTTTGGACTGCTTTTTACGCAGTGGGCAGGACTTGGCGATGTAAGAACAATTGGTTCTGGAAATATCGGAGCGACAAATGTTTTACGAACAAAAAATAAAAAAATTGCCGCCCTTACACTTTTTTTTGATATATTGAAGGGAACTGTCGTTGTTGTTGCGGCAAAATTTTTTAGTTTTTCTGCAGAAAGTAATATTATCGTTTTAACTGGTTTCTTCGCTTTTTTAGGACATCTTTTTCCGATTTGGCTCAAATTTAAAGGCGGAAAAGGTGTCTCCACTTACCTTGGAGTGTGTATCGGACTTTACTGGCCAGCAGCTATTGTATTTGCTGCTATATGGTTGACGTTTTTTTTGTTTACGCGTTATTCTTCATTGTCCTCACTCATCACTACTATTGTAGTGCCCATATTTGTTTATTTTTCGTGTCCTTGCCTCTACACTCGTTGTACAATGCTTGTTATGAGCATATTTGTAGTCGCGAAACACCGCGCGAACATAAATAGACTGTTGATCGGAAAAGAAAGCAAAATTGACACTTAAAGAAAAAATGTATAGGGGAATACCGCTCACTGATCGTCAACGTTTAAACTGGTTGCGATTATTACGCAGTGAGAATATTGGGTCTATCAGTTTCCGCAATTTAATTGATCATTATAAAACAGCGGAAAACGCTCTGGCCGCTCTGCCTGAACTCAGTAGGAAAGGTGGTATTTGTAGGCCTATCAAAATAGCAACCTTGAAGGACACTGAAAAGGAAATGCAAGAAGCCGAGAAATTAGGTGTCCGGTTTGTTGGCATAGGGGAGCCTGAATACCCGGAGTTCCTTAGAGTAACGGAGGCGTCCCCGCCACTCATCGCTGTAAAAGGTAATTTTTCGATTTTTCAAAAGCCTTCTGTTGGAATTGTAGGTTCTCGAAATGCCTCAGCTGCCGGCAAAAAATTAACTGCTCAATTTTCCCACTTTCTCGGTAGTGCAGGCTTTACAATTGTTTCTGGATTGGCCCGTGGGGTCGATAGTGTTGCGCATCAAGCAAGTCTGCAGACGGGAACAGTCGCCGTTATGGCTGGCGGAATTGATTACATCTACCCTTCTGAAAATAAAAAATTGTACGAAGACATCATTAACAACGGCGGAGCCATCGTCAGCGAAATGCCGATCTCTTGGAAGCCACGTGCCACCGATTTTCCCAGAAGGAATCGTATCATTGCGGGGTTATCACTCGGCCTCTTGGTCGTAGAAGCCGCTATGCGATCAGGATCTCTGATTACAGCGCGCCAAGCAGCCGAAATGGGGAGGCTGATCTTTGCCATCCCAGGCTCTCCACTTGACCCGAGATCAGTTGGTACAAACAAACTCATAAAAGACGGCGCCCTTCTGACTACACATCCTTCCGACGTTATAGAATCACTCACGCCTCTCGTTCCAGGCGCAGCAGGAACTCAACTAAACTTCTTCGGAGAAAACCCCTCTCCCCGCCCACAAGAATCGGTCCAAAACGCATTCAAACCCGAAGCCCCAAGCCCACTGCCCGTCGGAAACGACGAGGAGCGCGCAGCCGTCCTCTCATCTCTTTCGACGACGCCTATAGACCTCGATACGCTAAGCGTCCACTCAGGAGTCTCATTACAAAACCTCTACCTTTTATTGGTTGAACTCGATCTTGCCGGAAAACTTATTCGACACTCTGGTGGTTATGTGTCATTGTCGAATCCGAATCCTCCCCGAGAGATTCAGCGCTATTGATGATGCTCTGTCCCTCTTTAGCAGCCATATCCAAAAGCAGTGCTAAAAGCGGACTCCGAGCCTGCCGCGCCATCACGTTCATTTGCTTTGACATATCTGTAATATACTGGATAACCTTTAAATGATTCACAAACATAACCTTCTATCCCTGAGCACTTTCCCCTGCTTCTCGATAAACGCCACCCAATGCTCCGCCGTATTTGTTGCACTAACCGTAGAAAATAATTTATATAGCATCATATAGGGTGTATTTTAGTAATAACAATAAAAAGTTGTATAATATAATATAATGTTTTTATGTGCTTTCCACCAATTGCCATTAGCCATTCCCGCGAAAGGCGTTTATATAAAATATTTTCATTTCAGCATTCAGGTTAAATTATGAATATCGTCATCGTTGAATCTCCAGCTAAAGCAAAAACAATTAATAAATACCTCGGACCTCAATATAAGGTAGTAGCATCATTTGGACATGTCCGAGATTTATCTGCTAAAGATGGTTCTGTTTTACCTGATGAAAATTTTGCCATGAAATGGGATATCAGTGCTGCCGCTCATAAGCGTTTAAACGAAATAGTGAAGGCAGTCAGAGAAGCCGATACCCTCATTTTAGCAACGGACCCTGATCGTGAAGGAGAAGCTATCTCGTGGCATATCTTGGATGTTCTTAATCAAAAAAAGGTTTTAAATGGTAAACCCGTGAAGAGGGTTGTATTCAACGCAATTACCAAAAAATCTGTGCTTGACGCTATGAATAATCCACGTGATATCGATACATCTCTCGTTGACGCTTACCTTGCGCGTCGCGCTCTCGACTATCTTGTTGGTTTTACACTTTCGCCTGTTTTATGGCGAAAACTCCCCGGCGCACGCTCAGCTGGACGAGTTCAATCAGTTGCTTTGCGTATTATTTGTAACCGTGAATCAGAGATAGAGCATTTCGTTAGAGAAGATTATTGGTCTATTACGACATATTTAAAAACAATCCGAAATGATATTTTTCCTGCTAGATTGACAATGTTCAACCAAAAAAAAATTGGCAAACTTGATATCAAATCTCAAAAACAAGCAGATGATATTTGTCTTATTTTGAAGGAATCGAAATATCGTGTGTTGAGTGTTGAAGCAAAGCCCACGAAGAGAAACCCTTTTCCTCCATTCACCACCTCTACCTTGCAGCAAGCTGCTTCTTCAAAGTTAGGATTTTCAGCATCTCGTACCATGCAAGTCGCCCAAAGGCTTTATGAAGGTGTTGAAATTGATGGTGAAATGGCGGGGCTTATTACCTACATGCGTACCGATGGTATGCAAATAGCTCCAGAAGCCGTTAATTTAGCCAGGGAAGTGATTCATGAATCTTTTGGTAGTGATTATGTCCCTGAGAAGCCGCGTCTTTATTCATCAAAAGCGAAAAACGCACAAGAAGCGCATGAAGCGATACGCCCAACGGATTTTCAACGTACACCTGATCAAGTGAATGATTTTCTCGATAGTGATCAAGCTAAACTTTACGAGCTGATATGGAAACGAGCTATTGCCAGTCAAATGCGTTCTGCCGAAATCGAACGTACAACTGTTGAAATTGAAGCACAACAAGGGAAAAACTACGCCAATTTGCGCGCAACAGGATCCGTTGTACGTTTTGATGGATTTATTTCCGTTTATTCAGATCAAAAAAACGAAGAAAACATTGAAGAAAATGAATCGACACGCCTGCCGCAAATCAACTCTAGCGAATCACTCAAAAAAGACAAAATTGAGGCCGTGCAACACACCACGGAACCACCACCTCGTTATTCTGAAGCTTCATTAATTAAAAAGCTTGAAGAGTTGGGAATTGGCCGGCCTTCAACCTACGCGTCCACATTAGCAACACTTTGTGATCGCGGATACATTGCAATTGATAAACGAAAGCTTATCCCTGACGCTAAAGGACGTATTGTCACGGCCTTTCTTGAAAATTTTTTCAATCGTTATGTAGAATACGGTTTTACAGCAGATCTCGAAGAAAAACTTGATCTTATATCGGACGGAAAACTTTCTTGGAAGGATGTTTTACGCAATTTTTGGAACGAATTTAATGTGTCCATTTCTAACATTCAAGAGCTACGTATAACGAACGTCTTGGATGTGCTAAATGTGGCATTGTCCCCTCTTATATTTCCTGCTCGTGAAGATGAGGGCGACGCCCGCTCTTGCCCTCTTTGCATGAATGGTCAATTGTCATTAAAACTTGGTCGTTATGGCGCATTTGTTGGTTGTTCTAATTATCCTGATTGCAAATATACTCGCCAGCTTGGCACAGAATCAGGAGAGGAAAATGAAGCCATACACAACGATGAACCTGTTGTGCTTGGTATTGATTCTAGAACGGGAAAAAACATTTCTCTTCGTAACGGCCGCTTTGGACCATATATTCAACTCGGAGAGGGCAAAGAAATTAAGCGCGTAGGATTACCGAAAGAATGGCAGAAAGAAAATATCACTCTTGATAAAGCTCTGGCCCTAATATCCCTACCTCGTGAAATTGGGCTTCATCCTGAAACAGGAAAAACAATTACGGCAACGATTGGACGATATGGCCCATACCTCACTCATGACGGAAAATATGCTCCTCTTCCCCACGTAGATGAAATTTTTGATATTGGTATCAATCGTGCTGTTGCAGTTCTTGCTGAGAAACAAGAAAACAAAACCAAGCGAGGGAAGTCGGCACCTTCGGTGCTTGCAAAGTTAGGGGAGCACCCCGACGGAGGGGATATTACCGTACGCAGCGGACGTTACGGACCGTATGTCAACTGGGGAAAGATCAATGCAACGTTGCCAAAAGACGAAAACCCGGCTACCGTAACCCTCGCAGAGGCGTTGGAACTCATATCAGCTAAGGTATCCAATAAAAAAGTGACCAAAAAACGAACTTCTCCCAAGAAAAAAGAGATATAAATTTTGGCTAAAAGCATAAAAAAAACAGGATGTTTTCGATCAAACAACAAAGAGGAGATGCCTGATAAGGTAGAGATTCTTTCATTTATAAATGAGAACCCTAAAAAGTTCAGTGAGCGCCAAATTTCTAAAGCCTTTAACCTAAAGGGAAGTTCTCGCGTCTTATTGAGAGATATGTTACGTAACCTTAAAGATAGTGGTTTGCTGAAAAAGCAGCACGAAAAAGTAATAAATAAAGAAAAGTTACCGATTGTTGCCTTGATAAAAATTGTTGAACGTGACGAAGATGGGAGATTGATTGCACAACCTCTGAAGTGGGAAAGTGACCTTAAACCGAATATTGAAATACTTTCCTTTCAAAGCGCAAAAGGGGTGCATGTTGGTGTAGGAGACCACGTTCTCGCAAAAATTTCTTGTAATAAGGGTTCTGAAGATTTTCCTTACAGCGGGAAGGTCATTCGTAAACTTGACGTTTCCCAAAAAAATACGCTTGGCGTAGCTCGAAAATTAAAGAATGGCCAGTGGCGACTTGACCCGATAGAACGTAAATTCGATGAACTAATCATAGATACACCTTCAAAAATTAGCGTAGAAACCGGCGATCTCGTAGAAGTTGAGATTACGGGGGGTTCGGGTTATGGACTAAAAATTGCACAAATAAAAAACGTTTTAGGACACATTGAAAGTGAAAAAGCACTCTCAATGATCGCGCTTCTCTCCAAAGGAATTCCCTATATTTTTCCAGAAGATGTTCTTGAACAGGTACAAAATACGGAACCCGTTAACACGGAAAACCGCGAAGATTGGCGGCAGTTACCGCTCGTTACCATTGACCCACCAGATGCAAAAGATCATGATGATGCGGTTTATGCAACAAAAGACGATGATCCTAATAACAACGGCGGCTGGATTGTCGTTGTTGCTATTGCAGATGTTTCTTACTACGTTCAAGCTGGAAGCCTCTTAGATAAGGAAGCATTTAAACGGGGAAATTCCGTTTATTTTCCTGATTATGTCGTTCCAATGCTTCCGGAACAAATTTCTAATAATTTATGTTCCTTGCGCGAGGGAGAAGATAGGCCAGCGCTTGCTGTCCGTATGATTTTTGATGTAAACGGCAATAAAAAAAGCCACAGCTTTCATCGTGTTATGGTGCGTGTAGCAGCAAAATTATCTTACCAAGAAGCGCAATCAGCAATTGAAAAAAATAGCGATGAAAAAATATATCCTCTTCTCGAAAATGTTTTAAAGCCATTGTGGGGAGCTTATAGTAGCCTTAAAGCCGCGCGCAATCGTCGACAGCCATTAGAATTAGAAGTAGCAGAAAAAAAGATCATCCTCGATGAAAATGGTCGTATTAAAGATGTTATAATAGAGACGCATTTAGAAGCTCATCGTTTAATTGAAGAATTCATGATACAAGCTAATATTGCAGCTTCCGAAACACTGAAAGAACATCATCAACCTCTTATCTATCGCATTCACGATGGCCCTTCTCTTGCGAAGCAAGAAACGTTGCGGTATTTTCTTCAGAGCTTGGGCATATCACTTTCTCGAGGGCCAAGACTTACGTCAGCACGTCTCAACAGTATTTTGAAAAAGGTCACGAATACTCAGCAACAAGAGTTAGTCAATCAAGTCATTCTGCGTTCACAATCTCAAGCCGAATACAATCCCGCAAATATTGGACATTTTGGTCTGAACCTGCATAATTATACGCATTTTACATCACCTATCCGTCGTTATGCCGATCTCATCATTCATCGAGCGCTTATAAAAGCCTTAAAATTGGGAAATGATCAATTAATAGATGCACAAGAGAAAAATCTTGCGGAAATTGCAACGCAAATTTCTTTATATGAACGCCGAGCAATGGCAGCCGAAAGGGAGACCATTGATCGAGTTGTTGCGCAATATTTAGCGAATAAAATTGGCCGCACTTTCACAGGACGCGTTTCTGGAGTTACAAAATCAGGTATATTCATTTCGCTGGATAAACTGGGTACAGACGGCTTTGTGCATGTTTCTACACTTAAAAACGATTATTATTATTTTGACGAATCACAACATGTCCTTGTAGGAAAGCGCAGTCGAAAAGGCTATCAACTTAGTGACATAGTGGAAGTAAAACTTACAAAAGTGCAATCTTTTGCTGGTGCGTTGCATTTTGAAATATTAACGGAACCTCGTCCAATAGCTCCTCCGTTCTCATCCCACCATAGAAAAAAACTTATACCAAAGAAACGCAAGCGTAACTTTTCATATAAAAAATAATATAAACTTATAAAATATATATTCAGCTTACTTTTTAAGTTATTTTGTGTTTAATACTACTACTATATCGTGATATATATATAAAATTCGTTGTATTAATATTGTTAATAATATAAAAAATAATTTAATTATGTAAATAGAACATATAAAGGTTCCTTTTTTGTTGTTATAATTGTCCTTCTGTAATTCACGCGACAAAGCGCAACAAGCTACCTTCATAGAAAAAATTATAAGTTCTTAAGCAATTCGCTTGTAGTAACTGATTATTATAATCATGTAGTCCCACTGGTAAGGAACTTAAACACAACTCCCGTTGTTATTTATGGCTATAAGTAGCGTTGCCTCTACGGTATCATCAGTGGTAAAAATAGCCAACAGCACAGCGATTTTTTTCATTTAAGCCGTTTTATACTTTGGATATTATGTAGACGGTGTAGCGCGTAGTTTTTGATAGTGATTGTGATATTTTTTGGGGTTTATAACCTAATGCAAAATCAGCATTTTTTAATTTATATTCTGCTATGATAATTAAGCTTAATTTGCCAATTTTTTAGGTGAAATTGCGTATCATCTAAGGAATCTGTTCATCTTCCATTTGTAATCAGGAGTCGCGATAACAAAAATACAAAAACCACGCGTTCTGCGCTTCATTCTGTTCTCGGTACACTCATGATTTTAGAATTTTGAAGCGCTCGAAAATTACACCTGATACCTAGGAAATAGATGAGTGCCAATTCTCTTCTAATTCTTTGCCTTTTGGGCTGAAAAAAAGCGATAATCACGGGAGCTCTGCCCTAGAACGCTGGTTTCTATCCCCCTAACCTATCACATTAAATATGATAAATGCTGCAGGCTATGAAACATGCGCATATTGATAGTGTTTTTTCCTGAGTTTCGCTAATTGCAGGCAATCGGAAGGTTGATGCCGTCTTTCATACCTCTTATAAAATCTTTAAAAAGAATAAATAAGGGAGTTAGAAAATTCTGTGAACCACTCTATTTCTCTAATAGTGCGTTTTTCAGCTTTTATTTGGATGATTGAGCGCATATAAGAAACACAAATCCGCTATATCAGTTCCTCTCTTTTAACAATGTGATCGGTGTGCTCTCTGGATAACCGCTAACACACGCAATACGGATGTTTGTCAATTGATTGCTCACCGGATAGATCAAGTTATTTCCAGCTTATGTGCTTTTTCAGCCTGATTCACCAACACACTAATAGCTATTGACTTTTTTTAGAACATCCGTAGTGTTGCGGTGTAATCTAATTGCATTGCATATGGATTTTGTGGCAGAATATTTTTTTTTCAGTATGAGTAGGATTTTCCGTTATGGCCAAGGCAGCAACCGTTAAGATAAAGCTTTTATCAACCGCGAATACTGGTTTTTTTTATGTGACGAAGAAAAACAGCCGCACGATGACAGATAAGATGAGCAAGCGGAAGTACGATCCCGTCGTGAAGAAACACGTTGAGTTCAAAGAGACAAAGATTAAGTAGTTTACCTGTATCGTTTGGTTCGTGGCCTTTCTTGTTGAAGATAGGGTTGTGGTTGTTTTTGTATCGTATGAGTTGTAATATTTGCGGGAGTGGTTTTTTTTTTATAATTTTTTGGTCTATTCTTCTTCCTGTTTACATTTCATGCAGTGTTTTGCTGATTTATGTATCTAAATACGGTGTAGAGCGGATTGGGCGTCATAAGATTGTCCTATATAGTCAAACAATGTATCTGCTGTTTTGTTAAAGAATTTTTTTGGTGAGTCTTTTACCGGTGGTGTTTGCTTTTTTTCATGAAGAAGGAGGCCAGCTTGATTTAAGAAGCTATCGAAGAAGGCGATTCTTTTTTTGTGTATTTGTGATCGCTATCGCTTTTGTTTTTATTGCGAGCTTCCTGCGGCATGCGCAAGCGCAATTTTCGGAAAGGCATTTTGTTTCTCGAACATTTTCCCCTAGAGCTAGAGACAGTGCATCTATAGAAGGGAGAGCGCATATTATTGACGGCGATTCGATCGTAATCTCTGCCGTTATGATTCGGCTTCTGGGGATTGATGCTCCTGAGCTTCGCCAATTTTGTGGCACAGAAAAATCGCGTTACCCATGCGGACTTGAAGCAAAGGAATATTTAAAACAGCTCATAGCGGATCAACCCGTTACATGTTATTGGAATAAAAAAGACAAATACGATCGTATTCTTGCAATATGCAAAACTAAAAAAATAAAAAACATAAATGCTGTAATGGTAAATGATGGTTGGGCTGTAAGTTATTATGACTATCCTATAGAAGAACAAGAAGCTAGAGAGCAAAAAAGGGGAATGTGGCGATCGAGTTTTCAGCGGCCAAGAAATTGGAGGAAGGCTCACCAGCGAAAAGAATGAAGAAAGGTGTTCTTTTTCTTCAGCCCGATAGCGGGTTTGTTATTTCCTTAAAGAAACCAGTGGTGAAACTGAGTGATTAAGGATTAAGGAGGAATTCGCTCCTATAACATATAGGTGGGGGTGTTGTTTTTCCTTGTCTTCATGGATCAGAGCCTGCTAGATTATCTATGTGAAGCGTAAAGCGAATACAATCCAGGTACGGGATTGGGATTATGCAATTAATTCAGCTAGTTCGCAGGAAACTTCGGTGATAGCAGTGGATGTATATTTATTACTATCACTCCTGCGAAAATTTTATCCTTAGGATTATAATCAGAATTCTTTTTTCAAATAATCAAATCTTCTTCTTCGAAAGTTATCGTTTGTGCGTGTGTTAAAACAGCAGCCTTGACAACGCCGGCCGCTACAGCTGCGCCGACCCCTTCACAAAAATTTATCTCTAAATCTAAAAGAGGTTCTTTTCCAATCATTTTTAAAAGTTTTCGGTGTGCTGGATCGGGAGAAACATGCCCAATAAGGGTATGATCAAGGGATCTTGGATGCATTTTATAAAGCACCGCTGCTGCCGCAGTTGCCACAAAACCATCCAAAACAACGGGAACTTTCTCCATCCTTGCAGCTAAAACGGCACCTATTATAGCGGCAACTTCGCGTCCCCCCAGGCGACGCATTATTTCAAAAGGATCATTAAAATGCTGTTTGTGTAGGGAAACTGCCGTTTTGATTGCTGTTATCTTACGGCGATAAAATTCTTCATCAGATTCCACGTAGTTCCCTATCCAGTCCTCAGCTTCTCCACCAAACAACGCTAAGCATAAAGCTGAAGCTATCGTTGCGTTGCCAATTCCCATTTCCCCTATGCACAAAAGATCAATTCCATTAGCGATAGATTCCATCCCAAATGCCATTGTTGCGGCTGCACCATGCTCGTCCATCGCAGCATCTTTTGTAATATTCATCGTTGGATATTCCAGTGCCAAATCGAATATTTTTAATCCGAGATCATAAGATTGGCAAATTTGATTGATAACTCCGCCGCCGGCTGTAGAGTTTTTTACCATTTTTTGCGTCATAGATTGAGGAAACGGTGTGATATTTTCATCTATTATACCGTGGTTTCCAGAAAAAATAGCGACTAGTGGTCGTTTCACGATGGGCGGTTTTTCTGCATCTCTCCATCCTGCATACCAAACTGCAATATCTCCTAATTTTCCTAACGCACCCCCTGCCCGTGTCAAACTTTCTTGCCTTTTTTTTGCCAAAATTATAGAAATCTCGTCAGCAACGGGTAAATTTGTGAGTAGAGCACGAAAATCATCAAATGGACTTGCAGCCATAAATACACCTTTTTAAATTTATAGTATGTCATTTGTCACATAAAAAAATTGAATAATTTTTTATCTTAGAAAAAACATTTTAGACGTATTAGGTTTCATTAGCCAGCTGGCATATCATTTTTGTACAAACATTGTACCTCTGAGTTACATATTTCTGGGTATTTATTTGCCGGATTATTCTGCGCGTACAGAGAACCTACTTTCTATAAGGAGAACGATTCCCTCGGAGTAAGATTGTGTTGTTTGAGGTTTTTTTTAAAGGTACCGCGGCATTTGTGGCTTTTTGCACTCCCAAATATAAAAGCGTACCGCTATTATCTAAGCAAAAACGGAAAAAGCCTCCCTCAAAACATGAGCACCGGCACACTCTTTTGTCGCACGGTTTGACAGTATTTGCCGCCAGCGGCGGGCTCCGTCCTTACCGTGAAACAAACTGATCATGTGGCGAGTAATATGAGAAAGTCGTCCTCCTGATGCAATATGTTGAGCAGCATAATCGCACATAATCTCAATAAGATCATGATCATTGATAGCGTCCTGCGAATCGCCGTATATTTGGGAGTCTATATGCCTTAATAAAGCCGGGTCATGGTAAACTTGTCGGCCAACCATCACAGCATCGCATGAAATTAAATGCTCTTTAACTTCATTAATAGATTTAATTCCACCGTTTATTCCGATGAATTTATTGCAATATTTTCTTTTTAGTTTATAAACTCTTTCGTAATTTAGCGGAGGGACATCGCGGTTTTCTTTTGGACTTAGTCCTTTTAGCCACGCCTTACGTGCGTGTACCCAGAGTGCATCACCTCCAGCATTCCAAATCTTATTAGCAAAAATATCTAAAGTGGATTCCTCGTCTTGATCATCCACACCAATTCTACATTTGACAGTTACAGGCACAGAGACCGCCTGTTTCATCGCTTCTACAGCTCTTGCCACAACATCAGGATGTAACATCAAACAGGCACCAAAAACACCAGCCTGAACACGATTTGATGGACAACCAACATTAAGATTTATCTCATCATAACCAAAATCTTCCACAATTCGAGCAGCTTTTGCCAATTTTTTTGAATCCGACCCACCTAATTGCAGTGCAATAGGATGCTCTCTATCATTAAAGGCCAACAATTGTTCACGTACACCATGAATGACAGCATCTGCTACAATCATCTCGGTATAAAGTAGTGTTTTTTTTGTCAAAAGGCGGTAAAAAAACCTGCAATGCCGATCCGTCCAGTCCAACATTGGCGCCACCGCGAATTTAATTGGTGAAGAAAGACTATAAACTGTCATAAAAGAGTCGCTCTTGCCTTTTCATTAACAATTTTCATCCATAAGCATAAGTTTTATTAAAAAAAGACCCCCGCAATCAATTAGATATACAACATACATCATATATTTTAGATCTTTAGAATTATATATTTTTAAAATAGATTATCATATGTTTTTTATAATTTATTAAAATACTATAAAATATATTAATATTATAATAGCTAGAATATCATTTATGGTTGCAAGTATAGTATAATGAAATAGTATATATAAATATCATCACTGCCTTTTTTTGTTTTCTTGTTTAACTTTCATATAAGAAGAAAGAACTTCAACCTCATTTTTGTTAAATAAAAGCCCTAGTTTTGAACGCCGCCATAACACATCTTCACACGTTTTAGCCCATTCTTTTTCCATCAACCATTTTACTTCTATTTCATAAAGCCCATGTCCAAAATTTTTCCCCCTGTCGGCCTTACCGTCTGCAAACAACACTAAAGCCTCAGAACCGTAAGATCGGGCAAGCCTGCGGTGTGTAAAGCTGTCTAAATCTGAAGTCAAAAGAGCAATTTCATTTTCAAGCATATCTATTTTATCATACGGAAAATCTCCTCCAGGAAGCGTTGAGTTAGCCGTCCATGGAGCTCCCTTCGTACCGAGTGTTTTTTCAACAATTTTTATTACGTCCTCGGCCAATTTACGATAAGTTGTAATTTTTCCGCCATAAAGATGAAGAATTTTCGGAGTGTCTTTGCCACCTATTTCCTTAAGAACGTAACTGCGCGTAATTTCCTGAACTTTTGAGGCACCATCGTTATAGAGTGAACGAACACCAGAATAAGTCCAGACAATATTTCTTCGTAAAACCGGCTGCAAAAAATATTCACTTGCCGCTGTACAAATGTAATCAATCTCTGAATCCGTGATATGGACGTCAGCAGGATCTCCTTGGTACTCGCAATCCGTCGTTCCCAGCAATGTAAATTTTTCCTGATATGGAATGGAGAATATAATACGTCCATCACTGTTTTGGAAAATGTAAGCACGATCATGAGTATAAAGTTTTGGAACGACGATGTGAGAACCCTTGACGAGTCGTACTGGTGAATAGTCTTTATAGTCTAAGACATTTTTCAAAATACGGTTTATCCAAGGGCCTGCCATGTTCACAACATAAGAAGCTGTGACGCAATATTCTGCTCCATTTAGCCTGTCCCGAAGAATAACAAGCCATTTTTTTTCTTCTATCCTTAAGGATAAGACCTCTGTGCGTACTTTTATATCAGCTCCCAACTTTTCTGCATCGCGAGCATTAGCAATTACCAAGCGCGCATCATCTACTCTTGCATCAGAATATTCGAAACCTTTACGATAGTCTTCCTTAAGAGTAGAGGAAAATTTCTCTGAAAAATCAATTTGTTGACTACGCCATAATTTTTGATTCCAACTACCAAGATAATCATAAATAAAAAGCCCCAAACGCAATATCCATGTGGGACGCAATTTTTTATGATGGGGAAGAATAAAACGCAAAGGGCGTACAATATGCGGAGCCATGCGCCAAATAATCTCTCGCTCCTTCAAAGCTTCACGAACAAGCCTGAATTCACGATGCTCGAGATAACGGAGACCACCGTGAATAAGCTTCGTTGATGCACTTGACGTCCCTGATGCAAGATCGTTCATTTCAGCCAAACCTACTTTAAACCCGCGTCCGGCTGCATCCCTTGCTAATCCGCATCCATTTATTCCTCCACCAATGATAAATAGGTCATAATGCATTACGATTTTCATAATTTTTCTTTTCACATTAATTTTATTTCGTTCCATTGCTCCCAAGCAAACAACAATCAAAAATCAATATCAAGACTTCTTCGATAAGATTGTTAACGCATTCATTACATAATAAATATGGAAACGAACATTTATGCCGTCCATAAACTGAAACGGTACCAGAAAAATGAAAAGAATGTATTTTTTTGTAATTTGTTAAAATTATAATACAAACAAATGTGTTATTGCGAACGCGTAATACTTTTCATATAGTTTAATCAATATTAAAATAAAAATAGAAAGCATAAATATGGCTGAGAGGTATCAACACTTTATTACGACACAAGTTACAAAACTTCCGGCAGCAATATCATTGTGCCTTATTCTCTGTTCACCTTCTTTATCGAATACAAAATTGGATGGGGAAAAACAAAATTATTTGAACGCAGAAAAACTCAAAATACAACTCCTAGAAGACCATTCCTTTTTGGCCAAGTTAAAAGAAAAAATTTCACCATTAATCTCAAATTATGACATCCAAGAAACTATAAGAGAGTACTTGCTCGCTAATCCAGAAATTATGATTCAAATGCAACTTATACTGCAGGAAAAGATAGAGAAACAAAAAAAACAAAGAGATGAAAGGTTGGCCTCTACCATCAACTTGTTGAAAAAAGAAATATTTCAATCTCCTCATGATGCTATTCTTGGGAATCCGCATGGTAAAACAGAACTTGTTGTTTTTTTTGATTACAATTGTGGCTACTGTAAAAAATCCTATGCGCATATAGCAAATTTCACAAAAAAATACCGAGACTTGCGAATTATCGTAAAAGATTTGCCAATTTTGGGAACTGATTCTGTCGCAGCACATACCGTCGCTTATGCTTTTCGGCAACAATTTCCGGAAAAATATCATCAATTTTACAAAACACTCTTAATTAGCCCTGGTCGCTCGAACGAAAACAAAGCCATAAAGGTAGCAACTTCATTGGGAGCAGATGAAGAAAAATTGCGCAGCACAACGAAATATCTTAACCCGAACGACCTTTTTCAAGAAAATATCCAAATTGCCTCTATGCTCGGTATTAGCGGTACCCCTTCTTATATTGTGAATAATAAAGTTTTCATTGGAGCTGTGGGACAGGAATTCTTGGAAAAAGCAATAGAAAATACGGAATGAACGTTTTTTTACCTTATCAGTTTTATGAAAAAATACCGTAAATTAAGTGATTTTAGGCTTTCTCTTTTTTATCAACGTGCTTATAAGTGCAATTTTCCGCGACAAACGTAGGTTTGAGATTACAGAGTATCATTTTAATAACAGAAGAAGGAAAACAGCCCCTTCGGATCTCCAAAAAGGCCATTTGCAATCAAAGAAAATTTAGTCATGGCATAAAATAATGGGTATATTCATAGGGCAAGGAGTTTAAAAAAAATGACAACGAAAAAAACGGATGCGACGAAGCATATTGCAATTGATACAAAAATCGTCCGCGACCTCGCTGAAATTTTGAACGACACCAATTTAACGAACATTGAACTCGAACAAGGCGAGCTCCGTATCTGTGTATCACGTCAGGTTTCTTCGGTTTTTAGTGAACAAACAGTTTATCCTCCTGCAGCAACTCCCACTGTTACTATCGCTACACCTTCTTTGACCGCAGAGCATGAAACTCCTGTACAAGAAGATAAGTCACAAAATGCAGTAACATCTCCAATGGTTGGTACTGCATACCTCGCACCCGCACCAGGTGCACAAGTGTTTGTAGAAGTAGGACAAAACGTTTCCGAAGGGCAAACGCTGCTCATTATTGAAGCGATGAAAACTATGAATCAAATTTCATCGCCGCGCTCGGGCAGAGTGACGGCTATTTTGGTGAAAGATGGGCAACCTGTTGAGTTTGGTGAACCACTTGTAATTGTAGAATGAATCGAGGGGGAGCTATGATTCGAAAAATTCTTATCGCAAATAGAGGAGAAATTGCTCTTCGCGTCCAGCGGGCCTGCAAAGAACTTGGAATAAAAACTGTGGCGGTTCACTCAACTGCCGATGCTGATGCGATGCATGTTCGTCTTGCTGACGAAAGTGTGTGTATCGGCCCGCCTCAAACTCGAGATTCTTATTTAAGCATTCACCAAATTATTTCGGCATGTGAAATAACAGGAGCCGATGCGGTTCATCCAGGATATGGTTTTCTTTCTGAAAATGCAAAATTCGCGGATGTTTTGGAAGCGCATGATATTACATTCATTGGTCCAACAGCTGCTCATATCAGAATGATGGGTGACAAAATTGAAGCGAAGAAAACTGCTAAAAAACTTGGAATTCCTGTTGTTCCAGGTTCAGATGGAGCTATTACTGAAGAAGCAGAAGCCCTACGAGTTGTCAGTGAAATTGGATACCCCGCTATTATTAAAGCTTCCGCGGGAGGGGGTGGACGCGGTATGAAGGTCGTTCATTCTGAGAAAGAATTTTCTACAGCCTTAAAAACAACTCGCTCAGAAGCGGAAGCCGCTTTTGGCAATGATGCGGTTTATATCGAGAAATATCTAGAAAAACCACGCCATATTGAAATTCAAGTTATGGGTGATGGAGCGGGGAGAGCCGTCCATTTAGGAGAACGAGATTGTTCACTTCAACGACGTCATCAAAAAGTATGGGAAGAAGCGAATTCGCCTGCACTTAATGAAATTGAACGAAGAAAGATCGGTGATATTGTTGCGAATGCCTGTGCAAAACTTGAATATCGTGGAGCGGGTACGATTGAATTTCTTTATGAAAATGGTGAATTTTACTTCATTGAAATGAACACCCGTTTACAGGTTGAACATCCTGTAACCGAAGCTATCACAGGTATAGATTTAGTCCATGAACAAATTCATATTGCGTCTGGACAAGGACTCTCGGTTACACAAAATGATGTTTGTTTTTCTGGACACGCCATTGAATGCCGCATAAATGCAGAAGACCCAATTAATTTCACGCCATCACCAGGAACCATTACACACTTTCATACACCTGGAGGGTTAGGGATTCGTGTTGATTCAGGTGCATACTCAGGTTACAGAATCCCGCCTTATTACGATAGCTTAATTGGAAAGCTGATTGTCCACGGACGTACACGCTTAGAATGTATGATGCGTTTACGGCGCGCCCTGGACGAATTTGTAGTCGATGGCATTAAGACCACATTGCCTCTGTTTCGCGATCTTATTAACAACCAGGATGTTGCGGACGGCAACTATAACATTCATTGGCTAGAAAAATATCTCTCTGATCGGCAAAAAATTGTAGACTCATAATTTGATAAAAAAGCTGATTTTTCTGTCTTCCCTCCAACGAAGATACTATAGAAGCGTATGGTACCGTCATAAGAGATATCAAAAATAATAAAAAAAACTGGATAGTTTGTAGTTTGCGGTACAGAAGTTCGAATTATGAACAAAAATTGATAATTTTTTATTTCTCTTTTTATAAGTTTATGCTACTTCGTTTGTTGTTGTGCCCTTATAGCTCAGTTGGTAGAGCACCTGATTTGTAATCAGGGGGTCGGGAGTTCGAGTCTCTCTGGGGGCACCGTTTTGGATTAGCTTGATTTCTAGGAAAATTGTTAAGCTAACCTTGTGGGGTTTGTTTTTTTATTGTTTGGGTATAGTCATTTTTGGAGATGTTGCTCTAAGTTTTTAGATCTTTCTGTTGTGTATGGGAATGCGGGATCTTTTGACGGTTTTTTTTGTTTTTAAGAAATATAGATTCTGAGTGTGCATGTGGAGTCTATTTGCCCGGAATAAACAATAAGCAGACGCCCGGAGCACCGGGGGTGGCGTGCGAGTGGCACAAAAGCTCCCCAATGTGTTGAGATACCTGTCTTGTTCACCTGTTTATATAGCGTTAAAATTTAATCCAACGAAGGTACTTTCTGTGGGAAGAAAATCGCTAACCGCATTTCGGTGCCATTAACAGGTCAGCAAGTTTCGTTATAAAGTGTGTAACTCAGGAATAAATTTGAAAAAAGCCAGCAAGCGAGGAAATCCCGCTCCCTCACAGAATTGAATTTTTAGTGAGATGGCGATCCCGACAGGATTCGAACCTGTGACCCACGGCTTAGAAGGCCGTTGCTCTATCCAGCTGAGCTACGGGACCAGCTGATCATTCTCTTCTTAATTTAAACAAACCCCGCGCGGCTAATGCGTCCAAGGCTGTAATCTGTCATTGCGAAAATTATCAGAATAGGAAACAGCACGCCGAATTGGTTTGTATGCTTTCTCCACACGGTAAGGTATAGCATTTTTTCGAGCAAAGGCAATCGCCTCTTCCTTACTATTGAACCGAACTCTCACTTGATTGTTTACATCCGATGTTGCAGTGTACCCCATAAGAGGCTCGAGCATTTTTGCCTGTGACGGTTCGTATTGCAAAAACCAAAAAGCGGCATTCCGCCTGCCTGATTGCATAGCGGTCTTTGCGGGGCTGTAGATACGCGCTACCATAGCTCTCTCCCTCTAAAATACACAACGCCTGAACAATAACCCCTCCACTCTACACACATCCAGTAAAATAACTGTAACACGCCAAGAACGTGGTCGGAGCGATAGGATTTGAACCTACGACCCCCTGATCCCAAATCAGGTGCGCTACCAAACTGCGCTACGCTCCGTCAATCATAACCAGTCTACTGCATACTCCCTAAAATTTTCACGACAGAAGTGCAAGAGAAAAACACATTTTTTTTCAATTTTGTTTCATTTCTCTACAAATAAGAATTTATCTGAAAAACGTCCTCCACTAATTTTTAGAGGCATGAAGCAGTACCCATTGAGAAATTTATCCACAAAGATAAACAAATAATTTCTACATAAAAATTGTATCCGTTTACGATGCATTAATAGCACATCGATTTCTTACGACAACATACGATGAAGACAACCTGAAAACCAAGGCGACATAAACACCGAAAAACATCCAACCATAGAAAAAAGTCCCGAATAATTTCTCTAGATGGAAATGAGAATCACTGAATTTTTGAGTTGAGAACTTCACCAATGACTGCACGCGTTACTTTACTTTTTCTTTGCAGTGCTAGCCGATCGATAGAATCGATAGCACGTTTTAACGAAAACAAAGAGCGTTCACAACGATTTACGAGGTAGTAAACAACGTCGGGATGAACAGTGATCTGCCTATCTGAAAAAAATTTGAAAGCAACAGCGGTTAACAGTGTATCGTCAGGCTGATTAATTTCAACTAGCATGACTGAATTAAGGCGGCTTTTTAAATCGTTTAACGTCAAATTCCACATAGAAGGTACTGTGCGTGCAGTTACCAACAAAGTGGCTTGACGCATATGAAGATTTGCTTGCTTAATGCTATTAATTAAGTGAAAAAGCCCGGTTTCATTGATTTTATCGGCACTGATATCCTCAATCAACAACGGTCTTCCTGAAGAAGCTATAGAAACGACCTGATCGATTTGATCTCTGTGAACGTTTAGAGCATTCGCTTTCTGTGCCCACACGTTAGAAAAGTGCGTTTTTCCGGACCCTTTTTTTCCAACCAAAACAGCGATAGGCAATGCCCAATCCGGCCAATGATCGATGAGCTGAAAGGCCATACGATTGCTTTCGGTTACCACCAAATCATCAAATTTGAAAACAGGATCGGATGTATGAGAAAAATTTAGTGGTAATTGCATTTCACGCTTCTTCATTTAGCGGCTCCATATCTTCATTCCGCAAATACATTTGAGAGCGCAGATAAGTATGAAGAGCAAAACGAACTAAAACACCCACAGCAGCAGCAGCGGGAACAGAAACGAGCATACCGGTGAAACCAAATAATGAAGAAAAAGCGAAAAGCGCAAACATTAACCACACTGGATGGAGCCCTACTGACGAACCCACAAGTTTTGGTTGTAAAATATACCCTTCAATGAATTGACCAACAAAAAATATAGCCATAACGATAACGATACAACTCCAATTATCTGGATAAAATTGAACCCATGCAACACCAACAGATAATACAAAACCGCTCATTGTGCCAATGTAGGGAATAAAACTAATAAGGCCAATAAACATACCAATTAAAAGACCAAAATTGAGTCCTACAGAAGTTAATCCAACAACGTAATATCCTCCCAATATCAAACAAACAGTTCCCTGCCCACGAACGAAGCCGGCGATAGCTCTGTCCATTTCATGAAAAATGCTGCGGACAGTCTCAAGATGATCGCGTGGTATCCACGAATCAACAGCTGAAACCATACGCGGCCAATCCAATAACATGTAGAATGCAACCACAGGAGCCACTACAAATAGACTGATAATATCCATTATAGATTTTCCTGACTGCAAAAGCGAGTTCAAGAGAGAAGTAACAAAATCGGAACCTTGTCCTAAAATTCCCTTAATACCAGCCTGTAGCTCATGTGGATCGCTCCCAAAATAGCGCCTAACCCAACCAAAATCGGACTCAACAAAAAAAGTCTGGATGCGACCGATATAGATTGGCAAACCGTCCCTTATAAATTGCTGTATCTGCCCACTAATAATGGGGATCAATATTACCAAAGCAGCAACAAAAATAACAACGATAAATAAAGTAATCATGACGGTTCCAAAAACACGATGAATACCAAATTTTTCAAGAAGTTGAACGACTGGATTCAGAAAATAGGCTAATACAATGCCCACAACGAAGGGAAGTAAAATCGACCCAAAAGCAAACATAAAAAGAACAAAAAAAGACAACGCACCAAGCCAAAAAAGAATTTGTTTCTTCATATTACTTGGTAAAGGCACTTGAGCATAAGCAGGCACATAAGCCGTGTAACGACCACGAACCTCGCTTTTACTAATCTTCTTTTTCACCAACTGCAAAGCAGAATCATCGCGATTATCCGGTATTTTACTCATAAATATTCCAATTTTTTAGAAAAACTACCAATTTCCTCCACATGACTAAAAACATAGTATAATAGGGATTATTTATTCCTTAGATAATAAATATTCAATATTTCTTGTAGGGCAAACTTTATCATGGCATTGCATAATTTAAAATTCGATTTTCTTGAAGGAAGGCTCCAATGAGCAACCAAAATACAACTTGCAACAAATCTAATCGTAATCTCACCTATGCGGAGTCTGGCGTGGATATTAATATGGGCAACGCTATGGTGGAAAAAATTAAACCTTACGTACGTTTAACAAAACGAGCAGGTGCAGACGCAGAAATTGGCGGCTTTGGTGGTCTGTTCGATTTAAAAGCGACAGGCTTTATAGATCCCATTCTTGTAGCCGCAAATGATGGTGTAGGTACAAAATTAAAAATTGCCATAGAAACAGGTATCCATGATACTGTCGGTGTTGATCTTGTGGCTATGTGCGTCAATGATTTGATTGTACAAGGCGCTGAGCCTCTCTTTTTCCTTGATTATTTTGCAACTGGAAAGCTTGACCCTGAACAAGGAGCCACGATCGTTTCTGGAATTGCGGCAGGATGTCAACAAGCAGGTGCGGCTCTTATCGGAGGCGAGACTGCGGAAATGCCCGATATGTACGCGGAAGGAGACTATGATTTAGCAGGGTTTGCTATAGGAGCCGTGGAACGCGATGCGCTACTGCCCTCTAAAAATCTTGCAGAAGATGACGTTATTTTAGGTATTAGCTCATCCGGAATCCATTCTAATGGATTTTCTCTCGTCAGGCGCATCATCCAACAAAATAATATAAAATGGGATGACCCCGCCCCCTTCAACCCTCAAACGAATCTTGGAACAGCACTTCTCACACCAACGCGCATTTACGTAAAGTCGCTTCTATCCGTTATGCGTAATTATGAAGGAATCAAAGCTATCGCCCACATCACAGGTGGAGGATTCCTTGAAAATATCCCACGCGTACTCCCACCTTCTCTCTGTGCTGAAATAAACCTTTCTGCTATCCAGGTTCCCTCAGTTTTTTCGTGGATTGCTCAGCAAGGTAATATAGAGGAGAGAGAAATGTTGCGCACGTTTAACTGCGGCATTGGCATCGTTATCATTGTGGCACGATACGCAATTGAAGAAATTGTACAAGCGCTTCAAACAGAAGGAGAGTCCGTCACTCTTCTCGGAACTTTAACAAAACGCCAAGATAAAAGAATTATCTGTAAAGGGACACTTCATCTATGAAAAAGCGAATCGTTGTTTTTATTTCTGGCAATGGATCGAATATGGTAGCCCTTGCTGAAGCGAGCAAGGAAAAAGGGTATCCTGCTAAAATCGTTGCAGTTGTATGCGATAACCCTCACGCTAATGGTATTGAAAGAGCACGTAATAATAATTTTCCCGTGCATATTGTTAATCGCAAAAGCTACCTGACCAGAGAAGAACACGAAAAATCCATCTTGGAGGTTTTAGCTCGATATCAGCCAGATATTATATGTTTTGCCGGTTATATGCGCCTCGTTTCACCACATTTTATAAAGCCTTACGAAGGACGAATCTTAAATATTCATCCGTCCCTTTTGCCTTCATTCAAAGGTTTAAATGTTCACGAAAAAGTTTTACAGGCAGGTGTAAAAATTACCGGCTGCACCGTCCATCTTGTTGTAGAGGATATGGATGCAGGAAAGATACTTGCTCAGGCGGCTGTTCCAGTTCTCCCCAATGACACAGTGAGCAGCCTCGCACAGAGAGTACTTAAAGCAGAACACAAGCTTTATCCTAAAACTTTAAAAGCCTTTATCGAAGATGACAGCATAATGGCAGACGCCCAGCAACAGCTTTTATCCTTCTAAAAGTATTGGCCAAAGCACTGTGCTGATGCTCTTGTTTTAAGCGCTTCATCTTGTTTGTTTCTTGCTCGCAGAACTTGGGTTAAATCGGGAGGTATCGGTGCAACTAAAATTATTTCTCCACAATTTTTTTTGCAAGATGTGCAGTATTTATTTCCTAGTTATCTTTTTTGCCATGTTACCACCAATTTTATGAGGTCATTGTGCGCCATCTGTCTCTAGATATGTGCGTATAAAAATTCTCTTAACATACGCAATTTTCTTATATCATTGTGCAAGATTCTCTTTAACTGCCAGAGCTAACTGTCTGAGAGTAAATGGTTTTGGCAAAAAACCAAAAACAGCATCTTGCGGGAGATTTTTAGAAAAAGCATCTCTGGTATAGCCGGAAACAAAGATAAATTTTATATCGGGATAATTTCTACGTACCTCTTTTAGCAAAGTTGGTCCATCCATTTCAGGCATTACCACGTCAGAAACAATGATATCCACATCACCTTTATTTTCTTCTAAAACAGAAAGAGCTTCAATTCCACTTGCGGCTTCCAAAACAGTATATCCCCTCATTTTTAGCGCTCTCACCTCACCCATTCTGACAGAATCCTCATCTTCAACTAACAAAACAACCGCAGATCCTGTTAGATCCGTATTCCTCTCCTGCTGTTCTTCCATGTTCTCAATTTGTTTGGAAATTTCTCCGCTAACATCGGGTATATAACGAGGAAGAAAGATACGAAATGCAGTCCCTTCCCCTTCTCGGCTATCGCAGTAGATATAACCCCCCGTCTGTTTGATAATACCATAAACCATTGACAACCCGAGCCCTGTTCCTTTTCCAACCTCTTTTGTCGTAAAAAAAGGCTCAAATATCTTCCCTTTTATAGCAGAAGATATACCGATCCCGGTATCTGAAATGATTAACTGTACATATTCACCAATTGCAAGACCAATATAGCCAAATTCGGCACTCTGTTGTTTCGTGATATTATTTGTCGAAATTGTGACAATACCTCCATTTGACATAGCGTCACGTGCATTAATAACTAAATTCATAATAACACGCTGAAAAGATGCTTGGTCAACTTCAACACTCCATAAATCTCTTCCGTGAATAATTTTCAACTGAATGTTGTTACCCAATAGTGGCAAAATGAGATTACGAATGTCCGATAAAAGTTCTGTAAAATCAACTTTCTCTGGTCGAAGTGTCTGCTTTCTGGAAAAAGCTAACAGCTGCTGTACGAGCGCAGCAGCCCGATTAACGTTGTTTTTTATATTCATAAGGTCGGCGTGAGCTGGATCTGAGCTGCGATGTGTGTTTAGAAGGAGATCACATGACATCAAAATTGCTGTCAAGACATTATTAAAATCATGAGCGATACCGCCGGCCAATTGTCCAATGGCCTGCATTTTTTGATTTTGTATCATTTTATCTTCAAGAGTTTTTTGTTCTGTCGTCTCCATAACGGATATGATGACTGAATCTCGTGATACCTCACCATGAAATAGGGGTACGGGAGCAATGTGGAGGCTTAAATGGCATTCTTTATTGCTTTCTAGCACCGTGTCTATTGAAACTGAAACATTTTTACTCATCGCAATTTTTTGAAATGCACGTTTTAGTTGTTCATGATCACCACAGGCTATGACAGAATAGAGATCAATTGCCTCTTTTTTGCATCCTATCAATGATGAAAAAGCATCATTTGCGTGCGTTAACTGCCCTCTTAAATCGGCCACTGCGATTGCAAAGGGGCTAGCGTCAAAGTACTCTACCAACGCACTCGGTAACTTTAATGGATGATTCCCCTCTTCTTTTTGTACTTGCCGCGGCATCGCCACGATACGATAAACAACTTCATCTTCCAAAAAAGAAGACGCGCACATAAAACAGTCAAATATTTTCTCGCTACCAATATCTGAATTTAAACACAACGGAAACATATAAGGCGTTGAATAACCTAGATCTTTGTATTTATCGTATTGCGAGCGGATGTCATTCCACGCATTATTTTCCTCTATACCATTGAGTAACTGATCAAAATTATGCTGACCAACGGAAAAATTTGTTAGGTCTATCGAGAGCCACTCGGCAAAAACCGTATTTGCGTAAAGAATCACACCCCGTGCACTGACAGACAAAAAGCCGACAGGAGCCTGATCCAAATGATTAATAGCCTCTTGCAAGTCCGAAAAAAAAGTTTCGCGGTAATCTTGAAGATGAGAAATATCGGAAATACGCCAAAATAAAAGCTTTTTTTTCTGTATAATTATCGGCTGAACGGAAATATTGTACCAAGCAAAATTTTTATGTGGAGAATGAGGGAATATTGGCTGCTCTACCCTGAGCTCTTCTCGCGCTGAAGAATCATTGTATGCAGAAACTTTCAAACGGTACGCGAGAGCGCCAGCCCCTGGGAGGTTGGAAATGACTGCGTAGCAAGAAGCTTCGGGTCTATAAGTGGGGATTTGTTGATAGTTTTTGTTGGAATAACGAACAGAACCCGATAAATCTGAGACTATAATCGCGTCACTGGTGTCGTCAAAGATGCTGAAATCAAAACCGCCGGGGAGGTGCGCGGCGTTGTATCTCAAAATTCCCGTCCCTATTAAAACCAGCGCAATAACGCCTATAACCGCCAAGGCTAAAAAGGACACCAGCATAACCTTCTGAAGGTCGCTTTTTTGATAGAAAAAACCCAAAGAACCCACAACAGACAGAAAGACGATGACGAAAATAATAGAAAAAACCACTCCTTTCCAATGCAAAGAAGTAAACCACGGCATTTTGCTGTTTCTAATTTCCCTGTCCATCTCTATTTGCCTCGGTTGTGGCCATTTTTTATGCCACAATTGTCTTTAGTAATCATTGTTATGAAATAATCCCGTAAAAGTGTCTACCTAACAAAAATTACTCAATGTTAAAAAAATGATGCTTCATATCATTTAATAAGTGGGTTTTAAGTGTCTTTACAAATTTATATAAATGCAAAATAATATCCACGTTAATAAGATGGGAGAAGCGATATGTATACCTGGTTATCAGACCGACTGGATGGGCTTACAACGAGTGTGACCATAGGTTTGGTGTTTTTCGCGGCAGTTGTCGTGGTTGTTCTCGCGATTATTATATTCCTGAATCGTTTCAATAAAGGAAATTTGGGTGTTAATAAAAAGAAGCATTCGCCGCGGTTGGCTATATGTGAGATGATCGGTATCGACCGTGCGCGCTATCTTGTCCTAGTTCGTCGTGATGATATGGAACATTTGATTCTCATTGGCGGGCCAGTGGATGTTGTTGTAGAGTCTAACGCTATAAACACGTGCTCTACACATAAGAGTACCTATGAGCAAAGGGATAGTGTGCGGACAACAACCAAAAAAAACAACAAAAACCCCAGTGATACGGGGCGGACACCTGTTCTTATAAATGAAGCAGAGCATATGTACGAGACCCCTACATCTTTTTTGAATCAATATTTAGAAGATCCAGCAACAACCGCCAATGCCGAAGGACGGCAAGAACCTTTTTTATCCGTCCCCACTCGGAGAAAGTAAAGTGTCTAACTCCGGAATCTGGACACTTGCCTCGTCCGTTGCAGAACTAGCTTCAATCATCACGGTAAACTTTTTCTCTTCTCTCATGACGTTCTTGCGCTTCCAGCGATAAAACGGCCGTTGGTCTAGCCTCGAGGCGCCTCACACTGATAGGCTCGCCAGTCTCCTCACAAAATCCATAAGTACCGTTATTAATACGCTCTAAAGCTGCATCTATCTTTGAAATAAGCTTTCTCTGGCGATCACGAGCACGTAATTCAATCGTGCGATTAGTTTCACAAGATGCCCTATCCGTTAAATCTGGCTGACCAGCATTATCTCTCTGTAAATTTTCTAAAGTTTCCCTCGCTTCCCTCAATATATCATTTTTCCAAGAAATTAACTTAGCACGAAAATATGCCTTTTGCCGCTCATTCATAAAAGGCTCATCCTCGCTGGGACGATACTGGCTATCAACCTGCTCGCTCATGCAATAAACCTCCATATATGATACGTGGGCCCGCATATCATGAAACGCTCACCAGATAAATAATCAACCGCTCCGATAAATACGCCAAAAGCCTCTATTTAAACTCTTCAAACCACTTCGTTCTTGTACAGTACTACCATTATTTTAGTCAAGATACGAAAAAAGGTATTTACAAAGGCAAAGTACGGTACTTACGATTCAGATATATCAGTGCGTCCTCTTTTTCATTGCGACTCACCGCAACAACCTCACCGATTAGAACATAGTGAGTTGCATGTTCGTAACAACAAGTTAAACGGCAATCAATCGACACTAAAGCATCTAAAAGGCTAGGTGCACCAGTTTGTAAAGCATCCCATTGCACTAAGTCAAAACATTCATCGTGTGTGAGATTGCCGCGCTTAGAAAAAATATCTGCCAATGCACGGTGCTTTCCTGCCAAGCTATTAACGCAAAAATTCCCGTTCTTTATAAACAACTTATTCTTAGGATTATAGCGTTTCAAGCAAACGAGGAGAGTTGGGGGATCATCCGATAAAGAACAGCAAGCAGAAACTGTTACCCCGCGCTTGCCATTACTTCCGTTTGTTGTCACAATATGTACAGCCCCCGCAAAATGACTCATAATATCTCGGTATTCTTGCTGAGAAACGGCGATAGCGCGCTGGGCTTTCGGCATTAAACGTGTTGTTATACGATTCGACATGTCTTGCACTTATACAGCTTTTAAAATTCAAGAAACATTTTAATAAAAGATCTATTATATATTTTCATTTTTTTACATCGTAACATAAATGATACTTAACATATCTAATTAAATGCTAAAAAGGAACAAACCAAGGAGATTGGAATGCCTCGTTCTCACCTTATTTCGCCCTCACTCTTAGCTTCTGATTTTTCCAAACTTGGCCAAGAAGTACTGGACACCGTTAACGCTGGTGCAGACTGGATTCATCTTGATATCATGGATGGTCACTTCGTTCCCAATATCACTTTTGGTCCTGGTGTAGTCAAGGCGCTGCGTCCGTTGACTAACGCAATATTTGATGTGCATCTTATGATAACGCCAGTGGATCCTTATCTTGAAGCATTTGCAAAGGCTGGCGCTGATATTATAACAGTTCATGCTGAGGCATGCTCCCATCTCCACCGCTCATTACAAACAATAAAGGCAATGGGAAAAAAGGCTGGGGTTTCGATCAATCCAAGCACCCCAGAGCATGTGCTCAACTATTTGCTTGACCAATTGGATATTGTCCTCATCATGACCGTTAATCCTGGCTTTGGTGGACAAAGTTTTATTCCGGAAATGAAAGACAAAATTGAACGAGTTAGAAGTATGATTGCTAGCCGACCTATTGACCTTGAAGTTGATGGCGGTATTACTGTGGATACGATTGGAGCAGCAGCAAAAGCCGGTGCAAATGTGTTTGTCGCGGGCTCCGCAATTTATAAAAATGGAAGTAAAGAGCTCTACAAGACACGTATAAACGCGCTACGTCGAGCTGCAACCCAATAAGGTAAGAGTTATGATAACACGTTATTCCCGTTCTGAAATAGCAGAAGTTTGGTCACAAAAAACGAAGTACAGAATTTGGTTCGAAATTGAAGCACATGCCTGTGATGCATTAGCTCAACTAGATATCATACCAAAAGAAGCAGCAAAAATAATTTGGGAAAAAGGAAAAAAAGCTGAATTTAATGTAGATCGCATTAATGAAATTGAAGAAATAACTAAGCATGATGTTATAGCATTTTTAACCCATTTGGCTGAATTTATCGGACCAGAGGCCCGTTTTATCCACCAAGGTATGACATCATCGGACATCTTAGATACGACATTCAATATACAATTGATGCGTGCTAGCGATATTTTGATAAAGGATATAGAACAGCTTCTTGAGGCATTAAAAGAGCGCGCTTTCGAGCATAAAAATACGATTACCGTTGGGCGTAGCCACGGGATTCATGCTGAACCGACAACATTTGGTGCTAAATTTGCTCTCGCATATGCTGAGTTTTCCCGTTGCCGCAAACGCCTTATCGCAGCACGTGAGGAAATTTCTACTTGCGCTATTTCAGGCGCTGTAGGAACCTTTGCCAATATTGATCCACGAGTTGAAGAATATGTAGCCAAGGCGTTGGGAATGCACCCCGAACCTATTTCTACCCAGATTATACCACGTGACCGCCACGCTATGTTTTTTGTGACGCTTGGTGTCGTTGCTTCATCTATTGAAAGACTGGCTGTGGAAATACGACATCTGCAACGAACAGAAGTCCTCGAAGCAGAAGAGCATTTTTCACCTGGGCAAAAAGGCTCTTCCGCCATGCCGCATAAACGTAACCCTATTTTGACGGAAAACTTGACTGGGCTAGCACGCATGGTACGCGCATTTGCAATTCCCGCCATGGAAAATATAGCACTTTGGCATGAACGTGACATCTCTCATTCATCGGTTGAACGCTACATTGGTCCTGATGCAACCATCACACTCGACTTTGCTCTTTCTCGATTAACGTCTGTTATTAAAAACTTAGTCGTCTATCCAGACAATATGCAAAAAAATCTTAATAAATTTCGTGGGCTTATTCATTCACAACGGGTGCTCTTGGCGCTCACCCAAGCTGGAATCAGCAGAGAAGACTCTTATCGGATTGTGCAACGAAATGCTATGAAGGTTTGGGAACAAGGGAAAGATTTTCTGGAAGAACTTCTAAATGATGAAGATGTTGCAAAAACTTTAAGTGAATCGGAACTCCGCGAAAAATTCGATCTTTCTTACCACACAAAACACATTGATACGATTTTTAAACGCGTTTTTGGATGATGATGAGGTTGCTTAAAAGAATTATATATGTCTCCTTGGAAGTCAGTCTTGATCGTAATCATAACGAAAGAAGTAATTCATGAAAGCAAACCAACTCGATATTCTTATTGTTCCAGGCTATAAAGGATCTGGTCCCGATCATTGGCAAACACGCTGGGAAAAAAAGCTATCTACTGCCCGACGCGTTGAGCAAAACCATTGGTCAAAACCCGTTTACGAAGAGTGGGTGGATAAGGTAAAAACCGCCATCTCACATGCTAAAAAACCTGTCGTCATTATTGCTCATTCGTTAGGAGTTCCTACAGCCATCCATGCAATTGCACAGGATGAAAAAAAGGTTTGCGGTGCTTTTTTTGTTGCTCCTCCGGATGTAGCTAATGAAAAAATACGCCCGCGACATTTAAGAACATTTGGCCCCTATCACAGCAAAAAACTGCCTTTTCCTTCGATAATCATAGCTAGCCGTAATGATGAATTTTGCCAATTCTCGGTGGCAGAAAAACTCGCAAACGACTGGGGAGCACTTTTTGTGGATGCTGGGCAATCCGGACATATTAATGCAGAATCCGGACACGGGCCCTGGCCCGAAGGACTCATGGTTTTCTCTCATTTTCTTGCAAAAATTTAACCCAATAAAAGTGCTTTTATGGCTTTTTCATGCACCTTACTCCCCTTATTAAGTCAGAATAGTAAAAAAATTAAGAATTATCGTAGTGATCATTGAGAATTTTCGTCAATTAGGATAGTAGTGCCTCATCAGTACCGTTAAATTCCTTAAATAAGCTAGAGAGTCATGATGAATCGTCGCAACCGTGTTTATGAAGGCAAAGCAAAAATTTTATATGAGGGCCCAGAACCGGGTACTTATATTCAATTTTTTAAGGATGATACGACTGCCTTTAATGCTAAAAAGTATGAAATTATCGATGGGAAAGGGGTTTTAAATAACCGTATCTCGGAACATATTTTTAGCCATCTTAGCCGACTGGGGATTCCGACGCATTTTATCAAACGCATAAATATGCGCGAACAACTCATTAAGGCGGTTGAAATTATCCCCATAGAAGTTGTTGTTCGAAATGTCGCCGCTGGTTCTCTTTCTAAACGTTTAGGTCTAGAAGAAGGGACAACCCTTTCGCAGTCTATCATTGAATTCTATTATAAAAACGATTCTCTTGATGATCCAATGGTAACCGAAGAACATATCACGGCTTTTGGGTGGGCCGCTCCGCAAGAAGTTGAGGACATCATGCAACTCTCAGTCCGTATTAATGATTTTCTTTCGGGACTTTTTGCAGCTGTTAATATCCAACTTGTTGATTTTAAGATGGAATTCGGTCGCTTATGGGAAGATGAAACGATGCGCGTTGTTCTTGCTGATGAAATTTCTCCTGATTCTGCTCGATTATGGGATATGGAAACACGAGAAAAAATGGATAAAGACCGTTTTCGCCGTGATATGGGGGGGATTTTTGACGCTTACCAAGAAGTCGCGAAGCGTCTTGGTATCATTAATGAAAACGAACCCCCCCGACCAAGTGGCCCGGTTTTGGTAAAATAAAAAAAGTGGTGTGGTTCCACTCTTTCTCGGTACGTCGGGGATGACTCCTTGATTAGAAATAGAAGTGTTTTAGCAATAGGAAATAAAAGATGAAAGCACGTGTTACGGTTACTTTAAAGGATAGTGTCCTTGACCCACAAGGTGAAGCGATTGTTGGTGCTTTTAAGAATTTATCCTTCAGAGGCATTCATTCTATTCGCCAAGGAAAGGTTTTTGATATCGAGCTTGATGATATGTCAGCCGAATCTGCAGAGAAAAAGCTTACGCGAATGTGTAAAGAGTTGCTTGTGAATGCTGTTATTGAAAATTACACTATAGAACTCCTGTAGGTGGATTGCTTCATGAAAACTGCTGTCGTTCAATTGCCTGGATTAAATCGCGATCGAGACATGATCGCAGCGTTGTCCTATATAACTGGAATCGAACCATTTAAAGTCTGGCAAACAGACACAGAAATCCCCGCTGTTGATGTCGTTATCATTCCCGGTGGTTTTTCTTACGGAGATTATTTAAGGTGCGGGGTTATTGCCGCACGAACGCCGGTTATGCGGGCCATCCGTGAGAAAGCACAAGCAGGTGTCACAGTGATAGGGATATGCAATGGATTCCAAATTTTATTAGAAGCGGGGTTATTGCCAGGTGCTTTAATGCGTAATGCTTCGTTGAAATTCGTCTGCCGCGAGATAAAGCTTGAAGTGGCTAATGCAGCTACGAGATTTTCTCAGTGTTATTTCAAGGGGCAAATTATTCGTTGCCCTGTCGCCCACCAAGATGGGAATTACTTCGTTGATGGTGAAACGTTAAAACAGATGGAAGATAGTGGACAAGTTGTTTTTCGTTATGCAGATGATACAAATCCTAACGGATCGATCAATAATATCGCTGGCATTGTCAATAAAAGCGGGAATATTCTTGGCATGATGCCTCATCCTGAAAATTTCATCGAGCCCGCCCACGGTGGTAGCGACGGCCGTTTACTCTTCGAGAGCGTTTTAGGACTGATAAATGGACAATGATAAAAATTGTGCCTCTTCGCAGTTTCGAAACGTATGTGCATGTTGTTTTTTCAATTATATTTACAAAATAAGATTTCCACAAATAACAGTGGGCATTATTCGCCGTTTTAAAATATGAAAACCTTTCATGAGGTCATTTTTTGCGTTTATACCTACCTTCTGGATCAGAAAGATATCAATTTGTAGTTTCGACTATTTCGTTGCTAAATGGTGATTCTGTAGGCTGGATTTAGAATAATAAAGATGCTAGGTTTTAACTAATTTTACAGAATGGAATACCCATGAATCTTCGCAGCAACGTAGTAGTTATTACACCAGAATTAATTGCACAACATGGTCTTAAAGACGATGAGTATCGGCGTATTTTGACCTTAATTGGCAGAGAGCCGACATTTACCGAGCTTGGAATTTTTTCTGCAATGTGGAATGAACATTGTTCCTACAAATCGTCTAAAAAATGGCTCAGAACTTTGCCAACTGAGGGGAAATGTGTCATTCAGGGACCTGGTGAAAATGCTGGTGTCGTTGATATTGGTCAGGGACAATGTGTTGTTTTCAAAATGGAAAGCCATAATCATCCTTCTTACATTGAGCCTTATCAGGGTGCAGCAACAGGAGTTGGTGGTATTTTGCGTGATGTTTTTACGATGGGGGCACGCCCCATCGCGGCGATGAACGCACTGCGATTTGGTGCTCCTGACCATCCTAGAACACGCCATCTTGTCTCCGGTGTTGTCTCTGGAATCGGTGGCTATAGCAATGCCTTTGGTGTTCCAACTGTTGGCGGAGAAGTGAATTTTGATAAGCGCTATAATGGTAATATCCTTGTTAATGCTTTCGTAGCTGGCATTGCAAAGATAGACTCTCTTTTTTACTCTAAAGCGCAGGGAGTAGGACTTCCCGTCGTTTATCTTGGAGCTAAAACAGGGCGTGACGGTGTCGGTGGAGCGACAATGGCTTCCGCAGAATTTGATGACTCAATCAGCGAAAAACGTCCAACCGTTCAAGTGGGTGACCCTTTTACCGAAAAATGTCTCCTTGAAGCTTGTTTAGAATTAATGGAATTAAGGGCTGTTGTCGCTATCCAGGATATGGGAGCAGCGGGATTAACGTCCTCTGCAGTCGAGATGGGTGCAAAAGGTAATTTAGGAATAAAGCTCGATCTCGATGAAGTTCCTGTTCGTGAAGAAAATATGACAGCGTATGAAATGATGCTTTCCGAAAGCCAGGAACGTATGCTGATGGTGCTTAAACCTGAGCTGGAAGAGCGGGCAGCCGCAATTTTCCGTAAGTGGGGGCTACACTTTTCTGTTATTGGAAAAACAACGGATGATCTACGTTTTCGTGTATCGCATAAAGGAGAAGAAGTCGTCAATCTTCCGATTAAAGAACTCGGAAACGAAGCCCCTGTTTATGATCGCCCTTGGAAAAAACCAACTCCGAGGGATATTTTAAAAACAGAAGATGTTCAAGAGGTTAAAAACTTTTCCGGTGCGCTTCTTACGCTATTAAATTCCGCTAATCAGAGTTCACGTAAGTGGGTTTATGAGCAATATGATACACTCATACAGGGCAATAGCCTCGTCCGCCCTGGAGGCGATGCAGGAGTTGTTCGTGTGAGCAACAATGATAAGCGTGCTCTTGCTTTTTCTTCTGATGTAACACCCCGTTATTGTGAAGCTGATCCCTATGAAGGAGGAAAGCAAGCTGTTGCGGAGTGCTGGCGTAATATTAGTACTACAGGCGCGACACCGCTGGCGGCTACGGATAATCTTAATTTTGGGAATCCTGAAAAACCAGAAATTATGGGTCAATTGATTTTAGCTATTCAAGGAATAGGAGAAGCCTGCAATGTTCTCGACTTTCCTATCGTTTCAGGAAACGTATCCCTTTATAATGAAACCAACGGCGAAGCAATTTTACCTACACCGACGATAGCTGGTGTAGGTCTTCTCAGCGATTGGTCTAAAATAGTAACGATTTATGGCATGCAAAATGAAGACAGTGTTGTTTTGATTGGACGTTGCGGCTCACATCTAGGCCAGTCAATTTATGCGCGCGATATTTTGAACATTGACGAAGGCGCGCCACCTCCCGTAGATTTGCAACTCGAGAAAAAACATGGTCAATTCGTTCGAGATGTAATTTGTCGTGGCTTTATTTGTGCCGCTCATGATATTTCCGATGGAGGATTGGCGGTCGCACTTGCAGAGATGGTAATTAAAGCCAGCAAGGGAATTAGAATAAAATTAAGTAATAAATCACCGCGTCATGCTGAACTCTTCGGTGAAGATCAGGGGAGGTATCTTTTGGCTGTAAAGCCAGATGCACTCGACGATTTTGAAGATCTCGCACAAATGAGTGGCGTTCCATTCACGAAGCTTGGTGTAGTTGGAGGCGATGGACTGGATATAGAGGACGTACTGAGTCTCTCAATCACCGAGCTGACGGAAGCTTATGAACGCTGGTTTCCGGACTTTATGGAGAAGATTGAGTAATTGTTCGTCCCTATTAACTTACACCATCCTTAAAAAAGATGGCAAACTAATTGGAGAAAAATAATTCATGGCAATGGAAGCTCATATAATTAAAGCCCTTATTCTTGAGAGTATTCCTGATGCAAAAGTGGTGATTAGCGATCTTGCAGGAGATGGTGAGCACTACGCAGCGGAGGTTGTTTCAGAAAGTTTCCGAGGCAAAAGTCGTGTCCAACAACATAGAATGGTCTATGATGCCCTCAAAGGTAAGATGGGGGACACGCTACATGCTTTAGCGCTTCAGACGAGCCCTCCTAAATAATTTCAAAATTTATGCTTGCATTCACCCCATAAATACGATTAGAAGGTGGATTGTTGTCGGTGTATACGTTTAAAGTGTCCGCGATTGCGGTGTTGAGGAATAAGAATGACCGCTACTCATGATTTTATTGATAAAGAGATTAGAGAAAATGACGTTGTGTTATTCATGAAGGGGACTCCTGACTCTCCGCAGTGTGGATTTTCTGGTCAAGTTGTTCAAATTCTCGAGTATATGGGATTGAATTTCAAGGGAATTGATATCCTGGCTTCAGGTGAGTTGCGCCAGGGAATAAAAGATTATTCGAATTGGCCAACAATCCCGCAGCTTTACATTAAGGGGGAGTTTATAGGGGGTTGTGATATCGTAAAGGAAATGTTTCAAAGCAACGAACTGCAGAAATTTCTGAAAGAAAAAGATATCCCATTTCGTATACCATAGTATTCTTTTTCACTTCCGTGTATCAAGAACAGTCCTCGGTCTATTTTAGACTCTTGTGTGGGTTGTTGTTAAGTTGTTTTTCTATTTCTGGGGATATATATGCTGCATTCAGTCAGTGAACAAAAACACATAGATTCGATCAAAACAAAAATCGGATATAGGGAGCTTGTCATTGTCCTCGGTGCACTTATGACAATAAACTCCATCGCCATTGACATCGTTCTGCCTGCTATGTCTGATATTTTAAAAAGCCTACATGTCACCAACGAAAACGATCAGCATTACATTATATCGTTTTATCTTATCAGCTATGGCGTTACACAAATATTCTTCGGCCCTGTGAGCGACCGCTACGGGCGACGTAAGCTCGTGCTCTTTGGCTTAGCTCTATATTCATTCGCGGCAATCTGTTGTGTATTCGTGTCGAGCCTATCTGCACTGCTTTTTTTACGCGTAATACAGGGAATCGGAGGAGCGGCTATGCGTGTACTCACGTTCTCTATTATACGCGATCTCTATAGTGGCCGGAAAATGGCAGAAGTTATGTCCATAGTCATGATGGTCTTCCTTATCGCACCAATGGTCGGACCTGCGGTAGGGCAAGTAGTCCTCCTCTTCGGACATTGGCAACTTGTTTTCGCATTCATGGGCGCTGTCGGCTTTGGGCTCATGATTTGGATTTATTTACGCCTCCCTGAAACCCTTCACGTGCAGCGATCCCTTTCGTTTTCTTCTATAAAAAACAACCTCTGGCTTGTCGTGACTAATCGCTCTAGCCTCTCTTATACACTTGCCGCTTCTATCATTTTAGGATGCATCTTCATCGCTATTAATACATCACAACAAACTTACGAAGGAATCTATAATCTCGGTCTCTGGTTTCCCTTGGCCTTTGCGATTGGCGCGGCATCAGAAGTTGTGTCATCCTTCTTAAACTCCTTGTTCGTCGAACGCTTCGGAATGCGGCGCATTTCTCACAGTATGCTCCTCTTGTTCTGCGCGGCCTCTTGCATTTGGTTTGCAGGTTCAACCCTTTCAGGTGGTGCTGTCTCCTTTCCTCTTTACATGTTCTTGTACTGCACCTTGATGTTCGCATGTGGAGGAATGATGGCTAATTTCAACGCTCTAGCGCTGGAACCCCTCGGGAAAATCGCAGGGACTGCATCTTCTGTGTCTGGCTTTCTCCAAAGCTCCATTGGTGCGAGCCTTGCTTTTGTCACCGCTCAACAATTCGATGGGACAACGGTCCCTAATTCAGCGGGATTTTTCTTCCTAAGCCTCGTTGCTATACTGCTTGTCTTGTGGGCGGAGCGTGGACGACTCTTCTCACAGCGTGATCAAAGATAAACAGAAAATAAGGAAATTTTTAAAAAAGCAGTAACGCGCTAGCCTTGATATCATAGTTTAGGAATAGAGATTTTATGCAATAGACCCAATTAGTTGGTAAATTTTCCTGATTTTGGAAACCCTTTAGGAACCGAGCGTCCCACCCCGGCACGTGTACCCATCCACTCAGTAAGTTCATCAGCTTGACGACTGAAGTTACGCTCCGCAGCATCTTGCCAATTTAACCCTTCTGATAGATCAAAGGTTTTGACATCGCAGATACCGCCGTCCTTGTACCGCTGCAAACGTACACCCTTACCGCGATTCATTTCTGGTATTTCCTTGATAGAAAAAATGAGCATTTTTCGATTTTCTCCGACCACTGCGATATGATCTCCATTAACTAAAATGCAGAGAGCAACCCTGTCAGGAAACTTCACATTCATAACCTGCTTTCCTTTTCGCGTATTAGCAACTATCTCAGTCTCAGAAATAATAAAGCCATTTCCATGCGATGACACCAAAAGCCGTTTCTCCTGCGGATTGTGCACAAAAGCTGTTAAAATATCATGTTCATCATCCATATCAATTAAGATACGAACTGGTTCGCCATGGCCCCGACCTCCAGGTAGAATGCTAGCACTAACGGTAAAGCACTTTCCACCCGTACTAACCATGATGATCTTATCTGTAGTGAATGCGGGAAAAGCTAGTTTCAAACGATCACCTTCTTTAAAAGAAAGTGTTTTATAATCACTTAAATGACCTTTTAAGGCGCGCATCCAGCCTTTTTCGGAAATAACAATAGTCACTGGCTCTTTTTCAATCATAGCCTGATGAATTTTGTCTACATCATACCTAGGAGCATTTTCAAATGTCGTACGTCTTTTTCCCAGGAATGTTTCAGGACCAAAAAATGTACGAACCTTTATTATTTCTTCTGCAATCACCTTCCATTGTTCTACATTAGAATTCAGTAAATCTTGTAATTTTCGTTTTTCTGTCTCTAAAGTTGTAAACTCCTTACGAATTTCAAATTCTTCAAGTTTATGCAAAGATCGTAATCGCATATTAAGAATGGCTTCAGCTTGGTTTTCCGTTAATTTAAAATGTATGATTAGTTCCTTTTTAGAATCATCTTCTTCACGAATAATCCGAATAACTTCATCGAGATTCAAATATGCAATGAGGTATCCATGCAGAATTTCTAATCGAGAATCAATTTCACTAAGGCGGTGAGTTGAGCGGCGAATGAGAACTTCTTTCCTGTGTTCAAGCCATTGCTGCAAAGTTTCGCGCAAGGAGAGAACGTTCGGCACTTTTCCAAAAGATAATACATTGAGATTTAAAGGAAACCTTACTTCAAAATCAGTCAATTTAAAAAGCGACTCCATAAGGAGATCAGGATCAATTGTACGATTTTTTGGAACAAGAACGATTCGGATATCTTCTGCTGACTCATCACGAATATCCTCAAGCATTGGCAAACGCCGAGCTATTAATAATTCTGCTGTTTTTTCAATGAGTCGCGATTTTTGAACTTGATACGGAATTTCAGTAACAATAATAACGTAAGAACCACGACTGCCATCTTCTTGATGCCAACGTGAACGCAACCGAAAAAAACCACGTCCCACACGATAAGATTCTTCAATACTCTTCTTAGGCTCGATTAAAATTCCACCCGTTGGGAAATCGGGCCCGAGAACGAACTCATTTAATTTCTCGTGATTAGCATCAGGATGATCAATTAAATGCAGCGCAGCATCGCATAGTTCAGCAACATTATGAGGCGGAATGGACGTTGCCATACCAACAGCGATACCTGATGAACCATTAGCCAAAAGATTGGGAAAAGCTCCTGGTAAAACCACAGGCTCTTCACCTTCTTCGTTATAGGTTAAACGAAAATCAATGACATTTTCGTTAATCCCTTCAAGCAGTAACGCAGCCACTTCAGTCATGCGTGCTTCCGTATAACGCATAGCAGCAGCATTATCGCCGTCAATGTTACCAAAATTCCCTTGTCCATCAATCAATGGATAACGAACTGCGAAACTTTGGGCTAAACGCACTAATGCATCGTAAATGGACGAATCACCATGAGGATGAAACTTTCCCATCACATCACCGACAATTCGCGCGCACTTAGCGTAAGACTGTCCGGGATTAAGTTTAAGCAAACGCATAGCGTGAATGATACGCCGATGTACAGGTTTTAGTCCATCACGCACATCAGGCAGTGCACGATGAGTAATGGTAGAAAGCGCGTAGGATAAATAACGCTCCTGCAAAGCAGAACGTAACTCTATCGGTTTAATATGTTCTTTCTCAAAAGGTAAATTCATTTTGTCAGACATAATATTAGCGTGCTTGTGGAATAAATTCCAAGATAACGATCACTTATTCCATAAACTCCTAAAGTGCAACTTTCATTAGTTTTTTAGTTTTATTAAAAGCTTATCTTTATAAAATAAACATTGTGATTAAAGAATTAACG
>NZ_JAYMZI010000006.1:0-65180 GCF_037070845.1 Bartonella numerosa | reverse complement strand
TTGTATCTAAAATTAGGAGAACAGATATGGCACATCGCCCTCCCACCATAACCCAGCCAGCCATTGCTCGTGCCCTAAGAGAAGCTAAAAAACAAGGATGCGAACTAATGGAAATCAAGCCTACTGGCGAACTGTTAATCTATCTTAAAACTGGGATTGCAATCCCCAAAACAGCTATCCATCCAGACAACTTATTAGACTTATCAAAAGATGAGTATTACGAAGCTCTTCTTTCTAAGATGTAAAGCCTTATGCCAAAACTGCGTCCCCTTCATCTTGTTAAACAAGTCACCAAACATGGAAAAATTGTATGGTATGTGCGTATCGGTCATGGATCACGACGGAGAGTACATGGAACTTACGGAACACAAGAGTTTATCGACAGCTACAAAAGAGCGCTTGCTGAATTGCAAGGTATCATCCCGCCTAAACCTAAACCAGGTAAGCTTATTGAAGGTTCATTTGCATGGCTTCTCAAACAATATTTTAACAGCGTCGATTGGCACAGCCTAGCTAAAGTTACGAAAAAGCAAAAAGAACTTATCTTGATGAAAGTATGCGACTCCATAGGAAACATTCCATACAGAGAAATCAAGAAAGCACACATTACAGCAGGAGTTGAACGACGCAAAGAAACACCAGCAATGGCTAGAAACTTTCTGAAAGCACTCAATAGTCTTTTTAAATGGGCAATTGATCAAAGTCTTTTAGAAAATAACCCAACCGTAGGAGTAAAGAGACCGACTTTGAAAAATAAAGATGGCTTTCCTGCTTGGACAGAGGAAGACATAGAAAAATATTATCAACGCTGGTCTATCGGCACGCATGAACGCGTCTGGATTGATGTGCTTCTGTATACAGGTTTAAGACGAGGTGATGCAGTACGCATTGGTTGGAAAGATGTAAAAGATAATATCATTCATCTAAAGACAGAAAAAAGTAAATTTCAAACAGATGTCTTTCTTCCCATTTTACCAGAATTAGCCACAACACTGGAAACTAGTCCTATCGGAGATGAAACATTCATTTGTGGTAAAGAAGGTAAGAGACTCATTAAGGAGAGCTTTGGCAATCTGTTTAGAGATGCTTGTAACGCAGCTGGCATTAAAAAATCAGCACATGGATTAAGAAAATTAGCAGCAACACGTGCTGCCAATTCAGGTGCAACAGTCTCACAACTCAAAGCACTTTTTGGCTGGACTGAAGATAAAATGGCATCTCTTTACACTAAGAGCGCTGACCGAAGAAGACTTTCCCTTGAAGCAATAAAAAAGTTCCAAAAAAGTGAGGGATAGACCCCAAAAAAAACCAATAGAATCAACAACCATACAATTCCCTCATCTTGTAATAACCCATTGATTTTAATAACTTTGTTCGCGCCTGTCACGCCCACCATTTGTTTCTTCTAGTATTTAATAGTTCAACTTTGCTCATTTTTTTGAGCGAAAGGCGCGCGAACGAAGATGAGGGAACAGAGTCCCCAGTCATCACCCCCCACGGGTTGCACCTCCTCATCGGGTCTTGTGTAATTTTGCGCTTAGTTTCGTATCGCCATATCCTTCAAAGATCCTCAAAAAACTTTTAAGATTTCCTTATCTTTTTACCGCAAAACTATAATTTTGGGATTCTTCCTACCTTTTGGACACTTTGCCACAGAGAATCAAACACCTCCCCATTTTCTATGCTCATTACAAATTATTATGAATTTTCTTTATAAAAATTTTAATTGTAAAAAATAAGCCAAAACGGTGAAATGCAGCACGAATATTCGCAGGTCGTACTACGTTTTGAATGTCACATTTCATTACTAATAGTACAAAGCTGAAAAATTTTTTACAAATTTAAAACAAAGGATACGGAAGAAAAAACTACCTCCGTTCCCAAAGATTTCGCTCAGCATTTTACAGTAAAATACAAATAATATGTGATGAAAACACTTCCCACAAAGATAACGTACATTGTTTACAACGTAACCGCTATAAATATCTTCGTTTAAGTTCTTCAAATTATTTGTTTCCCGCATTTTGCGACGCAAACCCGCTCGTTGTATTTTCCAGCACATCCCCAACGTATACATAACAAAAGATCGGTATAAAACATTATCTTACCAAAATTAAAGAGGATAATATCCAATGTTTGTTATTGACATGGAGATTAATATCATGAAGCCTAGTGATTCTCGAAGCGTCACCCCTTCACAAACACAAGAAGACTACGTTGCAGACGAGCTATTGGAAGGTGCTCACGCAGATCCAGAAAAAGACATTTCTCCAAAAGAGGAAGTAGCATTCAACCTCGAAGAATTAAAAAATGTCATTGCAGATTTAGAGACTAATATTGCCGATGGTAGTTGGATACGTGCTAATTATTCAAGTACAGACATTAGAATGATGCCCGTCTTAGTGCAGCAAGCGAATAAAAAATATCCCGAAATGAATCTTCAATTAGCGAATAACCCTGAAGAGCTTGCTCTCTTCATAAAAAAAGCAATCGATGATGGGATCCAAGCCTCCAGGATTATAATTCATTTGAAGGATAGAGGAACCCATTTTGCCGTCATTGATCATAAAACCATTGGCAGCCAAAACTCCTTGATATTTTTCGAGTCGACAACATTCAATGGCATGCAACAAGCAGGACTAGCAATAAGAACACAAATGGCTATTCAATCTCACGAATTACCTAATTGCCATTTTTCCATGGCGGAGATGAACATTCAACGAAGCATTTCTGAGTGTGGAATATTTAGTTTAGCTCTTGCTAAAAAACTTTATACTGAATCTGGCCGATTAGAAAAAATGCACAAAGATAATATCGAGGGTACATTATGTACGCCAGATACGCCTCTGCCTTATGATAAATTAGACCTCTATCTCCCTGCTACTTTTTACAAACACACGCAAGGAACAGAGCGCCTCAAGCAGTATGTCAAATCAAACCCAGATGCTGCAAACGAAAAAATTAACAAAAAAGGAGAAACTCTTTTTGAAAGACTCGATAGGAACTCAGTTACAACCGGAGACGGTAAGACTGTTTCTGTTTCGTCGCATAAGAAGAGAATTCGTGAATACAGATCCACCATCGCATTTTGATGCAACTCTTTAACACTCTCGTAAACATAAATGAACGCGCTTTTTTACGCATTTTGGATTACAATGTACATAGATGCGACTTTGATTGTTAGGTAAATATTGCATCATTACTACCGTGTTCACTTTTGGTGGCACGAGGTTATCGCGTTGCGTGTAATTGCGTATTATTTGCAAAAAGGGCCTTTTTGACCTTTGTTAACTTTTTGAGATCCACTGTTTCAAATGAGCGGAGATGCTGTCTAGCGCATCCATGAGGTGTGAAAACTCAAAAATAGACAGAAAGACAAGGAGAACGATCCACTTCATAAAACGAGACGTCATTTTTACGCTTCGATAGGTAAGAACCACTTCTCAGGGCGTTTCTTTTTCTGCATCCGTAAATTCTTGTGGTTTATTCAGTTTCTCTTTTGATCATATTTCCACCTACACAGGTGTTCGCCTTGCTCATCATGCGTTAAGATATCTCTTTCTAAGATTGAGCGCACCGCATTAACGTCTTGTAATCAAAATAAATTAGCATAGAAGCACGTTTATTTGCCATGCATCCAGCGAAAAAGATCAATGCACACATCAGCATCACTTTTCTTATTAATAGCATTTTCCACCTCAAGCCGCATTGTTTCTGCCTTTAATGCTTTCTTTGTTTACTTTTTCTTCTCGACGTTCTTTCCGAGAGAAAAGACTTTTGCTAGAACCATAAAAAGGCGGCCAAAGTCCGTTGGACCGGCTCATCCCTCTCTACAAAACTTCCAAGCCCTGAAAAAGAGCCTATAATTGAAGCAATTACTACTGGTTTTAAAAGACCTGTCGAGTCTTTTCTCTTTAGTGCCTGATGATTGGAACAAACATCAAACCCGCTGATTACCAAAATTATCATTCATTTTTGAAGCATTATTATAACGGCATACAGCACCCCCATCCTGACAGAATTTCAGGAGAAAACTTCTTGGCGAATTAAAACTACAAACGCCAGAATAATTAAATGAAAGAGCTAATGCATATCGGCACAAATCGAACGTTATAATATGCTGTTGTATGTTTATATTGATATTTTGGGCTGTGACACAGCTCTGAAAAAAGTTAGAACTGCAAAAAAGCTGAAATGACCACAAAACAAAAAGAGCTTATTTTAACGAAGGTGCGAGACGCTATCAGAAATACTCGATACAAAGAAATTAAAAAAACACATATCATAGCTGGTATTGAACAGTGCAAAGAGACACCAGTAATCGCTAGAAACTTTCTGAAAGCCCTAAGTGGACTTTTTAGATGAACAATGGATCAAAAATTTTTTAGAAATACCCCATCCGTAGGTACAAAAAGACCTTCCTTAAAAAGCAAGGCGAATTCCCCACCTGGACGAAAAAGTACATAGAGAAATATTACAAAAAATGGGCCGTCGACACCCGCGAACATACCTGGATCCGATGTGCTTCTATATAAAGATCTAAGATATGGTGGTGCGTACGTATCCGCTGAGAAGACATGAAAGATGACCTTATCTACCTAAAAACAGAAAAAAGTAAACTTCAAACAAGTATCCTTTTTCCCATTTAACAAGAACAGGCTGCAACACTTGAAACTGGTCCTAGCGGAAGTAAAACCTTCATTTGTGATAAAAGCGGAAAGAAATTAACCAAAGAAAACTTTAGCAATTTGTTTAGAAACGCTTATAATGCAGCAGAAATAAAAAATCATCACATAAATTAAGAAAATTAACGGCAACACATGCTGCAATTTAGATGTGACAGTCTCACAACCCAAAGTAGTTTTTGACTGGACGGACGACAATATGGTGTCTCTTTGCACAAAGAGTACCAACCGCAAAAAAATTGCTCTGGAACCAATAAAAAAGTTTCAAAAAAATTAGGGATAGAGATAAAAAACGTAGCAGAACCGATAACTATACAATTCCCTCATCCCGCAGTAATTCATTGATTTTAATGAGGTTATACACGATTATCACGTCCACTATTCTTCGCTCATTGACGAGCTGCGTTGCTTGTTTTTCATAAGATCTCTCATATCAATCATACAGCAGAAGATAATTGCAAACCTTTTTCCGACATAAATCCGATGTTTTCCGCATAAAAGAACAAGATACGTGGGAAATTTGCGAAAACTTCCACATTTCACTAATTTACAAAATAATTTCTATATTTCCTTTTGAAAACTACAGCAAAATATTAATTTCATGCATAAAATAAATTATAAATCATCTTTTATATTATATAATATTAAGTATTAAATTAAATAATGATTTTTTAAGAAAAAAATTATTATTAATGTAACTTCATATATAATAGCAATTATATTATAAGTAAATTATAATATTGAAATAATTATTTAATAATAATAACGAACAATTTAATAATATATTCCATTAAAAATAAATGTAATTTTCTAACATGATATTGATATATATAATAAACTATTTGTTCCTCTTCCCATCATGTCTCAATGATCCATTATTAATGATGAAAAACAAAGAAATACCAAAGAGAAAGAGATAAAACATTATCTCCAAGTATTAGAGCATAATCACCACACATCATTCTACCACAAAATAATTAACTATTTTTTTAGGAGAATTCTTATTTATCTTTCTATATACTTCTATTTTTCCTTACATTAAAAAATTTAATTGCGTAAAAGCAGACAACAAGCCAAACAATCCAACTAATACCCACAATCAAAACCGGTCGAGTGCTATCGAAAAACCACAACACAACAAAGATAAAAACCATGAACAAAACAGAAAAAATTGATCCTATGGGCCAAAACGGAATTGGAAATTTTAAACTGCTTTGCATTTCCTTAGACATTTTTAACCGCATAAAAATTTGAGAAATCAGAATCATCATCCAAACAAAAACTGTTGCAAACGTTGTCATCGCTGCAACAAGAAAAAAAAGCCGATCATGATAAAAATAATTGAGAGCTACGCCAACAAGAAAAATGCTAAAAATTAATAAAATAACAAAAAATGGTATACCATTTTTTGACAAACGTTGAAACTTCTTTAATGCGTAACCTTCATGTGATAACCCGTGTATCATACGTCCGGCACCGTACATCCCACCATTCATCGCAGAAATAGCCGCCGTGACAACAACGATATTCATAACGTGAGCCGCCGATGATATCCCAAGTTTTTCAAAAATTGAAACAAAAGGGCTATCCATGAGGCCAATTTCATTCCAAGGATAAAGCGACATCAAAATGGCCAAAGTCATAACATAAAATAGCAAAATACGAGCAGGAGTAGAATTAATTGCCTTCGCAATAGTGTTATGAGGATCCTGAACTTCCATCACTGCCATCCCAATAATCTCGATACCACCAAAAGCAAAAACGACAACGCTGAAACAAGCTAAAAAACCAAACAAGCCATTAGGAAAAAATCCGCCATTTTCCCATAAATTATGAATACCAACAGCAGAAGGCACCGCGCTTGTGTTCCAACCGAAAAAAAGAATTGCTATCCCTATAACAATCATAGCAATGATAGCGGTAACTTTGATAAAAGACAGCCAAAACTCTAACTCGCCGTATACTTCTACCGCAGACAAGTTGATGCCAGTAATAATAAGCGTGATGCCGAGCGCCCACACCCAAGGAGAAACATTTGGATACCAAAACCCCATATAAGTTGCGAAAGCTGTTATGTCGGCCAAACCAACGAGAACCATCTCAAAAACGTAAGTCCACCCTGTTAAAAATCCAGCCAACGGTGATATGTAAATTGCAGCATAACGAGCAAAAGAACCGGGAAGAGGATTATGGATTATCATCTCACCGAGAGCTCGCATAACCATAAAAATAGCTACACCAGAAATACAATAAGCAATCAAAACACCCGGACCAGCAAGCTTAATCGCTTGTGCAGATCCGTAAAAAAGACCCGTCCCAATAGCAGAGCCGAGAGCTAAAAAAACAACCTGACGTTTATTCATACCGCGCTTAAGTTCATTCGTTGCCATTTTCTTCCTTTTTTAAAATGCTATCACTCCATATAAAAACGACCCCCCCAGATCAATGAGCACCTAATTCAACTGAAACACGAAGGGATCCCGCAGATGTGAAGTGAAGGATTTGCAATTTTTGTCGCTTCATATCCACCGCGAGGCACAGAATCATAGCAGGCGAAGTGTAATTTTATTTGAGGAGATAACGCGACAAGCGCCAGTTACAATAAAAATTGTGTCTTTTCACCCTTTTAATTCAAAGACAACAAAATAAATCTGTCACAATAGCGCCTTTCACATGCCCCCATAACACTCTCCGGCTTGAACCCATCGTGTTTAGCAAATAATTCGAGGAAAAGGGTGCTACAAAGAGGGACTTCAACGACGCAGTGACAAAATTGTTATACAATTACAACAATGCCACCAACCCGCCACGGAAACGGACGGCGCTAAATTTACGCCGACCAACAAATACATCCCTTCACAAATTCCCTCGAATACCCTCATAGGGCCAAAATTTTATCTTAAAAAGCTCGATAATTAAATTTTTTCCTTTTTCCCAAGCCCAAAATAGATATTACCTTAACTTCAATTGTGGAAAAATTGTTCCCGGCAAAACAGACAACAAACGCCCTTCACTTACAAGCATGCATGCTTCACGAATATCCGAAGCCATATAGCGATCCGCTTCTAAAGTATCAACACTTTTGCGTAAAAATGCTACAATAGATTGCAACAAGGGGCTTGTTTTTAAAGGAGAACGATATTCAATTCCTTGTGCAGCAACGAGTGTTTCAATTCCGACGATAGTTAAAAGATTCTCGCTCATTACCAATAATCGACGAGCACCATGGCAAGCCATCGAAACGTGATCCTCCTGGTTTGCAGAAGTTGGTGTCGAATCAACCGAAGCAGGGTGTGCCATTTGTTTGTTTTCAGACATTAAAGCCGCCGCGGTTACTTCAGCAATCATAAAACCTGAATTAAGACCTGCATTTTTCGCCAAAAATGCCGGAAGCCCATGGGAAAGTGCTGGATCAACCATAAGGGCGATACGTCTTTGAGAAATCGAACCTATTTCACACAAAGCAAGAGCAATCTGATCCGCGGCAAATGCCACGGGTTCAGCATGGAAATTACCGCCCGATACAACATCACCATTGCTCAAAATCAGTGGATTATCTGTAACCGCATTTGCTTCAATAATAAGCGTTTTTGCTGCTGCGCTAAGAATATCAAGACATGCGCCCATAACCTGCGGTTGACAACGCACACAATAAGGATCTTGTACACGACTATCATCGCGCAAATGCATATCCCTAATTTCTGAACCTTCTAAAAGTTCTCTTAGTGTTTGTGATACTGCAATCTGCCCGTAATGGCCACGCAAAATATGGATATCACCGTGGAACGGCGCTGTTGACCCCATAATAGCATCTGTTGTTAACGCTCCTGCAAGAAGTCCACCACACAACGCACGGTATCCCCGAAAAAGTCCCACAAGAGCAAGTGCAGTTGATGTTTGGGTACCATTAATGAGAGCCAACCCCTCCTTTGCATCTAAGATGATAGGAGATAATCCCGCTTTCTCTAAAGCAGCTGACCCACTCATACGGATATTTTGAAAAAATGCTTCTCCTTCTCCCATCATGACGGCTGCCATATGAGCGAGCGGAGCAAGATCCCCGGACGCACCAACAGATCCCTTTTCAGGAATGACAGGAATAACCCCTTTTGCGAGCATATCCTCTAGCAAATGCACCAATTCAAGACGAACACCAGAGGCCCCTCGCCCCAGCGAAATAAGCTTTAGGGTCATCATTAAACGTACGACATCTTCAGCTAAAGGCTCCCCCACACCACAACAATGTGACAAAATGAGATTTTTTTGTAAAACGGTCACATCACTCGTCTTAATTTTTATCGAAGCCAACTTACCAAAACCGGTGTTGATTCCATAAACTGGTTCACTTCCCGAAGCAATTTTAGCAATGCGCTCTGCCCCCTTCTCGATAGCCAAATACGTATCACCATGAAGCCTGCTCTTCTCACCGTTCAAATAAACAGCTTCAAGTTCGCTAAGCGACACACTGCCAGGATTTAGTGTAATAGTCATAATTTTCTTTCTTATTTGTTTAAAGAATCAATCGGGATATGCTAGCAAAAAACAAAAAAACAGCCGCAATATACAACTCACGAACCAAACAGTTTCCCAACTTTTGAAATCCACAAAACGGCAACATCAATGAACATTCCCTTTAGTATTTAACGAACAAATTCCATACAATGCTTTCTTTATTAGATACAAACGGAATTTATATTTTTCTGTGCAGAAAGGAAAAATAGCCAGTTCTCGGTGAAATGGAGGACAAAGCAACTTCAATATGATGAATTTTCACCATTTTCCTTTCCTTCTTTGGTTCCAATATAGAAAACAATTAGCCACAGAAAAGTGCAGCCCGCCATACACATTATCTCTCTCAGAGCAACCTAGCAACTTAAAATACGGTTCGATAAGTACCCCCCGTAACCAACGTAATACAAAAACAAGCCAATGATATTTTCACGAAAATGAACCGCGAGGCATGGCGCACCCGACAGAATTCGAATCTGTGACCTCTGCCTTCGGAGGGCAGCGCTCTATCCAACTGAGCTACGGGTGCCTGCAATCAGCAACAAAACCACTTCCACCCTTGTAACCGATCATACTCTCAGCTTCAATGACGAATTAGCATTTAAAAAAAATATTCATCCGACATTTAAGTACATTGTGCAACCTTCCTGCCTCATTTTACAATAGCACTTTGATTATCTGCAACAGATCATTTTTTGTAACATCCTCTTCTTACAAGGATAGCTTTTATTAAAACTTTAAAACTTGATTAAAATTCGCTAAAAGCAAGAAAAAGTACTAGGATGACTCTTAATGACTAAACTACCGAACCGCTTTCACTTTGTTTCCGCTGAAACCAAAGAAGCCATCGAAGCTACCAATAAATTAATTTCTATTTATGGTCATTCTCCGCTTGAAGAAACTGACGTTGTCGTTGCAATCGGGGGAGATGGCACAATGCTGCAAACTGTACGCAATGTTATGAATACGGGAAAGCCTATCTATGGCATGAACCAGGGTTCTGTGGGATTTCTTATGAATGAATTCCACGAGAAAAAATTGCCTGATCGCATTGCTGTCGCACACAAAAAAGAAATTCATCCATTGCGTATGATTGCGCGAGCCGAATGTCAAGAATGTATTGAAGCACTCGCTATCAATGAAGTGTCTCTATTCCGTCAATCTTATCAAGCAGCCAAGATTCGCATAAGCATTGACGATAATGTACGCATCGAACAACTAAGCTGTGACGGAATCCTTGTTGCTACGCCAGCGGGATCTACAGCTTATAATTTATCAGCACAAGGCCCTATTTTACCCCTCATGGCCCCTCTCATGGCCCTGACTCCTGTCAGCCCTTTTCGCCCCCGGCGCTGGCACGGCGCACTGCTTCCCAACACGGTAACAGTGCGCTTTGATATGCTCGAACCTTGCAAACGTCCAGTTAATGCTGCAGCCGATAATGTTGAAGTTAAATCCGTTTATTCGGTCACTATCTCATCAGCCGCCGAGGTGACAGCCGCAATCCTTTTTGATTACAACCATTCATGGGATGAACGAATTTTGTCAGAACAATTTCGCTACTAGTTATTGATGTATCATAGCTTTCTTCAACTATACGGCTATTATAGTTGACTTTTTTGTAAATGCGTCTTAACCCCTTCTTAATGATATAAAATGCTCAGTATTGTTGATGGTTTTAATAATGGAATTAAAGTTGCAAAGCAATTGACAGAAAAAAAATGATAGCACCTCTAAACAGTTTCGATGATTTAGGTCTTTCTGCAAAGGTTATTAAGGCAGTGAAGGCGGTAGGGTATACGGCTCCGACTCCCATTCAAAGTGGGACAATCCCTCATGTACTTCAAAAAAAAGATGTTCTGGGAATTGCTCAAACAGGGACAGGTAAGACGGCGTCATTTGTTTTGCCTATGCTGACGTTGCTCGAAAAAGGCCGTGCAAGAGCACGGATGCCCCGGACTCTCATACTGGAGCCAACGCGGGAACTGGCAGCACAGGTTGAGGAAAATTTCGATAAATACGGAATGAATCACCGTCTGAATGTGGCACTTTTGATAGGTGGCGTTTCTTTTGAGAATCAAGATCGTAAAATCGAACGAGGTGTCGACATCCTTATAGCGACACCAGGACGCCTTCTTGATCATTTTGAACGTGGAAAATTACTTCTGATGGGTGTCGAGATTCTTGTCATCGATGAAGCCGATCGTATGCTAGATATGGGGTTCATCCCTGATATTGAGCGCATCTGTAAACTGACACCATTTACACGCCAAACTTTATTTTTTTCAGCAACGATGGCACCGGAAATTGCAAAGTTAGCAAAGCAGTTTTTGCATTCTCCCGTATCTGTTGAAGTTACAAAAGCATCTTCAACAGCGAAGACGATTAGGCAACGACTTGTTAAATCTGAAAGTAAAGCATGGGATAAAAGAGCTATTTTACGGAACCTTATAAAAAATGAAGGTGATGAACTTAAGAATGCTATTATTTTCTGTAACCGAAAGAGGGATATTTCAGAACTTTTTAGATCGCTCGTTAAACATAATTTCAGTGTGGGGGCGCTGCATGGGGGTATGGATCAGTATTCGCGTATGAGCACATTGGCCGATTTTAAAGACAATAAGCTTACGCTCCTCGTCGCTTCAGATGTTGCCGCCCGGGGATTGGACATTCCGGACGTGAGTCACGTTTTTAATTACGACGTTCCTACGCACGCCGAAGACTATGTCCATCGAATCGGGCGTACGGGGCGCGCCAACCGCAGTGGAAAAGCTTTTACAATCGTCACAAAAGCTGATCAAAAATATATCAGCGCCATCGAAAAAATAAATAACGAAAAAATTGAATGGCTCGATGGAGATTTGTCTACTTTGACAGTTGATGATGATCAAACAGATGATACTTTTTTAAAAGTACAATCCACAAAATCATCGAAAAAAACGGCACAAGAAAAACGCTCTGTAAGAGATAAAAAATCCTCAAAAGATAAAAAAGGAAGAAATACTGTAGCCACAAAAAACAAAGAAAAACCATCTGAACAGCGTTGTCATCGAAAAAACAAAGAACAGGTCCTTCTTGGGTTTGGTGATGACACTCCGGCATTCATGTTTATAAAAACTCGTACCTGAATTTAAGGCTTCATATCCCCACCTTTCTAATGTCTCTACATAGTCAACCTTTTTATCACTTTTTTGCGTCCTAAAAGCTGCAGGATTTTTCCCATTTCGGGACCATGATCCGTTCCGGTAAGTGCTTGACGCAAGGGCATGAACAAATCTCTTCCTTTACGACCTGTCTCTTCTTTTAATGCCATTGTCCACATTCTCCAACTTTCTTCATCACATTCACCTTCAGGTAAAAAATGAACTGATTGGCGTACAAACGCGTGATCCTCAAGCGGAACAGCACCAAAATTCTGATCATCATGAATAATTTTCCACCAGAAAACAGCATCATTCACTTTATCAACATTGCTTTTTATCACGTTCCAAAAATATTCCGCCTTTTCTCCATCAATAGAAAGGCCTTTAAGCCGCGATTCCACTGTATCGTAGTCCAACTCATGAACAAGATGACTATTCAAAGCAAGGAGATCAGCAACATCAAATTTTGCGACAGACTTCGACGTATCTTTAAGATTAAAATGCTCTAAAAGAGCTTCCTGATGAGGATAAATGTGCACATTTTGCGATGTTCCAATCAAAACAGCAAGACACTGAACAGCTACAGATTCAAACCCCTCCTCCCGTAAAAAACGAATAGAAAGATCGCCGTTACGCTTCGAAAGTCCCTTTCCTGAAACCGTACTCAACAAATTAATATGTCCGAAAATCGGTAACTTTACGCCAAGTGCTTCAAAAATAGCGATCTGGGCGCCTGTATTTGTGACGTGGTCATCACCGCGGATGATATGTGTAATACCCATGTCCATATCGTCAACTACAGATGGTAAAGTATAAAGATAACTCCCATCCTCGCGAATTAAAACAGGGTCAGAAAGAGAGGACAAATCAACCGTCTGCTCGCCTTTTACAATATCCTCCCAATGAACCTCTGTCCGCTTAACCTGTAATGGGTCCCCCTCAAAATTAGGTAAGAGAAAACGCCAATGAGGTCTACGTCCCTGATCTTCAAGTGCTTTTTTATCTTCCAATGTTAATTTTAATGCCCCCCTATCATAAACAGGAGGTTTTTTACGCGAAAGTTGTATCTTACGACGTCGCTCCAATTCCTCTGCTGTTTCATAGCAAGGATAAAGAAGACCACTTTGTTTTAAAGCCTCAGCAACTTCATGATACCGACTCACTCGTCTAGATTGATGATAAATTTCATCTGGTTTTATACCGAGCCACTCAAGATCAATCATGATATTATCAACATACTCTCGCTTGGTACGCTCAACATCCGTATCATCGTAGCGCAAAACAAATTTCCCACTATTCGCTCGCGCATAAAGCCAATTGAATAACGCGATGCGAGCGTTACCGATGTGAATGTAGCCTGTTGGAGATGGAGCAAAACGAACTTTTATCATTTAACGATACTCAACTTTTATCACGAAAACGATTGACGATGGGGTAACGGCGATCGCGCCCAAAATGTTTGTCGCCAATTTTTACACCAGGTGCAGACTGTCGCCTTTTATACTCTGCCAAATAAAGAAGATGTTCGATTTTCTTAACCGTTTCCCGTAAGTGTCCACGCTTCACGACATCACCAACACTCATGTCATCTTCTACGAGAGATTGTAAAATATCATCTAAAATAGGATAAGCAGGTAAAGAATCCTCATCTTTTTGGTTTTCCCTAAGCTCTGCAGAAGGTGCTTTAACTACAATATTAGAAGGAATAACAGTCCCCTTCGGCCCCTTGAAACCATCCAGATAGTTTTTATTGCGCCACTCAGCCAACGCGTAAACTTGCGTTTTGTAGATATCTTTTATAGGATTAAAACCCCCGTTCATATCCCCATAAAGTGTTGCGTATCCTACAGCTATTTCAGACTTATTTCCCGTCGTTATTACCATTGAACCAAACTTATTTGAAAGAGCCATCAAAATAGTTCCACGTACACGACTTTGAAGATTTTCTTCTGTTACATCAAGTGAAAAACCCGAAAAAACGGGAGACATTATATTCAAAAAAGCTTCAACAGGCTGCACAATTGGTATAACGTCGTAACGACATCCTAAAAGACGTGCACAACTTTCAGCATCTTTCAAGGACTCTTGTGAAGTATAATGATAGGGCATCATTACAGCGCGAACTTTTTCTCTACCAAAAACATCAACTGCCATTGCTGCACAAAGTGCCGAATCGATTCCACCCGAAAGACCGAGAATAACATCCTCAAAGTTATTTTTGTTAACGTAATCTCTCAAACCCAAAGTGCACGCCAGATAATCTGCGGCCAATCCATCGAAAAGACTTTCGTGTGGACCAGAAACACACCGCCATTCAGTGGACTGCCTCTGCCAACAACTCAAAGCAATATGGCTTTCAAAATGTTTCATTTGAAATACTATCTTTCCCTTTCCATCCAGAGCGAAGGACCCACCATCAAAAACCAACTCATCCTGACCTCCAACTTGATTAGCGTAAATAACCGGTACACCAGATCGAATGGCTTGTGCGCGGACAATTTCTATACGCTTCAATGTCTTATTACGACGATATGGAGACCCATTAAGGACGAAAACAATCTCAGCGCCCCTGCTGCTAAGTTCTGCACAAATAGAAGGATTGCTCCAAATATCTTCACATATTACTATTCCTAACCCTACTCCACGGTAAGCAACAGGTTTAGAACCTGATCCAGCACAAAAGACACGCTTTTCGTCAAATTCGGCATAATTGGGCAAATCAGATTTAAAAATCTCAGCAACCACCTGCCCCTCATCGAGAAGCGCAGCGCCATTGTAAATGCTACCATCATGCCACAATGGAGCACCAATTATGATTCCTGGTCCCCCTTTTGTCACTTTTGCCAACTCTTTAACAGCATCTCCACTCGCCCTTATAAAAGCAGGTCTAACAACGAGGTCTTCCGGTGGATAAGCGGTCATAAAAAGCTCGGTGAATGAAACAAGGTCAGCACCCTCTTCTTTGGCTTTCCGATACGCCGTTACCGCAAGAGAAAAGTTTCCCTCGATATCACCTACAACAGGATTCAATTGGGCGACAGCTACCCGGAAATTATTCTTTACAAGCCTTTGTATCATGTCATTAATTAGTAACCAGAACCCTATTAAACTTACAAAAGAACATTCTTTCCTTCAAAAAATTCCTCCATGAACGATTAAAATAATAAATATCACACGTCTTTCCATTTAATCATTCACGATCATAACTAACGGACCGGTATGACACATTTTTCTCGATAAGTGCAGCAATAAGAAAGAAGAAAAGCTAATTCAAGCGTTTAGTCGTATATCACAACATGTATGGTAGCGATAAAGCAAGTCTCCCACAGGAATAGCGTGTACACCACCCGTACATTCAGTAACATCACAGCTAATCACCTCAATAAGAACACCATTAGGATAAATTCCCTCCCTATAATGTATTGAAAAAAAACTCTACCTCCCCCAGAGCGTGATCAAAAAGGAGCGTTTTATAGCCATCTATAGTAACCATATTACCGCGCATAGAATCATACGACCGCATAATCTTGTGTTTTTCACAATCAACTGTACGAATTAATTTATGAAGACGATTCTCTGCATGATCATGACAAAAATGAACAATGAGCGTCAACCTGCCAGAATCATTTTCCGGATTTAAAGTATCAATCAAATTTAAAAGCCCCTCCAAGATCAATAAAGAAACCAAAATTTAATCCGATGGGATTCTTAACCACAGCAATATTCAACGCGAGTGTGACCGGCCTGAAGCATACAATCACCAGTCCACAATATGTGCCCAGACATCGTGCACTAACCTCCGGGAATTGAAACAATCCGCATCAAGGCCTCTTTATGGCCGAGCAAGAGCCCTTCATAATTAGTACAAAAAGATATTTCACGTAACGAAGAATCCTCTTTAGTCGTAATTTTTGTGAAAAACACAAAAGCAATCATTTCATAAATCTGCCTTCCTAATTGTTTACAGTGTCCGCCTTGCGAACTATCAGAAACAAAATCTAGCATCCAGGTGTGGATATATCCGAAATTATCGTATCCCTCTTGTAGAAAAGCACGTAACAAATTAAACGCGATCAGCTGACTATAAGCCACAGACGTCCTTCGTGGATCAGAAATACGAGGATCTTCCACAAACTTGACACCGTTTATAACGCCTCCCCGATAAGCAGAAAGCTCAACACCTTCTCTTTTTTCTGTATTAGGGGAGTACGGCTTTGCAAACTGACCAGCAACGCAGATAATTTTAACAGCTGAATTAGAACTTCCAGGAATCAAAACAATTTCCATCAAAAATCGCGTACAACACCAACCTCACGCTCCGGAAAATTTTCTACATAACCCGCACCTTGCAATAAAAAAGCCCTGCCTTCTGCGACAGAAGCCAATCCATTCTTTAACCATGCGCCTCACCTGAAAAAACCAAAGAGGGAGATAGCTATGCGGCTCCCATTCAAAATCTATAAATGCAGCTTCATTTGGACGAGCAAAAACTTTCTCAATCAGCTTTTCCCTCCAAAAATCAGGCGACCATTCTTGTACCATTTCACCCTCACAAGAACTTAAGCTCATCACTGATGATAGAAAAAGCTTCACGACCGCTGCAAGAATACTCGCATCAAACTTCTACTTTCTTTCCATTTTCATATATGTAAGCCGGATTGTACATCGTTACTAATTCTTCTGCCATAGTTGGATGAACTGCCATAGTTTCATCAAATATATCTTTCGTCAATTTTCCCTTGAGAGAGATTCCAATAAGCTGAACCATCTCGCCAGCACCCTCTCCCAAAATATGTGCACCTAAAACGACACGACTTTCACCGTCAACAACGAGTTTCATGAACATTTTTTCTGAAGCACCAGAAAGAACATTACGCATAGGAGAAAAAATTGTACGATAAATTTCAATACGCTCGTATTGACGCACTGCATCTTCTTCCGAAAGACCGACTGTTCCAATCTCCGGCTGCGAAAAAACCGCTGTTGCCACCAAATCATAACTAGGTGTAGTAGGAACATCTTCAAAAGCTGTCTTAATAAAGCACATTGCATCATGGATTGCCAGGGGAGTTAATTGGGTGTGACCTGTTACGTCACCAACAGCCCAGATATAGGGTATATTTGTCATCATCTTTTCATCAACAACAATAGCACCAAATTCGTTTAATCTAACGCCGACCCGCTCAAGTCCCAAACCTGTTGTATTTGCTACACGCCCCGTGGCCAACAGAACCTGATCAGTACTGACAATCTGCCCATCTGATAAAACAACTTCACGGCGATGACCCACAGTCTGAACTTTGGCAATTGTCGCCCCGTATATAATAGATATCCCCTTCTCGACCATCGCATCATTGAGCAACTTCCGTAAATCGTAATCAAAATTACGAAGAATTAAATCACCACGGTGGAGAAGCGTCGTTTTAACACCTAATTCATGAAAAATATTTGCAAACTCGACGCCAATATATCCACCACCAACAATAACTATTGATTTGGGGAGTGTTTTAAGGTCAAAAATTTCATTGGAAGTCACACATAAATTCTCGCCTTTTACTGCAACATTCGGCGCAGCCTTTGCTCCTGTCGCGATTAAGATTTTTTCTGCTGTCACCCGTTCACCCGTCGCAGAGAGCTCTAGTGTATGTTCATCCACGAAAACAGCACGACTTTCATATATGTGGACGTTATTAACCTGCAATCCTTTACGATAAAGACCCTCTAACCTCGATATTTCTTTATTCTTAGCAGCAACCAATTTTTCCCAGCTAAAAGTTGGATCAGCATATTTCCACCCAAAACCAGCGCTTCTGTCAAATTCTCGTGCATATTGCGATGCATAGACATACAATTTTTTGGGAACACAACCACGAATGACACAAGTCCCCCCTATACGATACTCTTCTGCTATGGCAACACGCTTCCCAAGCCCTCCTGCTAAGCGGGCAGCGCGCACCCCACCCGAACCACTTCCAATAACGAATAAATCGAAGTCAAAAGATCTCACTAACTGTCCCTTCCCATATTTTATAATAACAAGCTATTGTTGTTTAACACAAAACAGAAACCATTTTTACTCCCGGACGCTATTTACGTAAGATAACACCACAAAAGGTCTACTTCGTCAAAAACGGCGGGTTTCCCGCCGCTTTAAAAAAAAACGAAAAAAATTTTCACTAAGAACAAAAGATTGACAAAATCATTTTTTCTTTATCGGAGAACTAGACACCGTAGGAGTAGCAGAGTTATCCAATTTAATCATTTCGGACATTTCTTTTTTCACGTTTTTCGCAAGATCCTGCATAATAACGGAGCGCCACGCCTCGAATGTAGAATAAGCATCGCGCGCGATACTGGGGACCTCTTTCAAAAACTTTTTCCCAGTACTTGAGCTATAAAACGCTGTGATTGTTTCAAGCTCTTCTCGAGTAAAATATTTTGCATATACATGTGCAATCTCTTTTTCTAAATCAGAACGCCGTCTTGCCAAAGCAAGCGCCTGTTCATCGACAATATCAGAGATAGCTGCCGCCAAATTTGGATCATCACCTATTAATTCGTTCTTAAGCTCATGTGCGGCGGTTGGTAAAAAACTATCAAATTGATCAGTTGCACGCATAGCATTGATAGCCTTCCTTGCTGAATCTAAGTGCGCATCGCTCACACCGAGTGCACGAACTGCTCCCCCAACATCCACAAACAAAACGGCAACTACAACAGAATACGCCAAAACACGCCGAAAAGAAAATATTGTTTTCATCTAATGGTTACCCCGATAATTAATCGTAATTCTAATTTATTATTTTTCCCAAAATGCCCCCTCTCATTGCGCTAACGCAATGAACATATAAGCTGTCTTATCTATAAGTCACACGGTTCTAAAATTTTTACCCGACCATCCTCCATCGCCACAACTGCGCGCGAAGCTAACCCTAAAAAGAGACCGTGCTCAACAACACCAGGAACCGAAAAAAGTGCATCAGATAACAACTTGGGCTGCAAAATATGCTCCCAAAAGGCATCAAGAATAAAGTGTCCACCATCTGTTTCGAAAGGACTTTTTCCATTCATCCGTAATACAATTTCCCCAGAGAGTCCTAAGCTGTCAGCGATTTTTTCGATAGCCCTCCGCGTAACATTAACACCAAACGGACTGACTTCAATCGGCAGCCCAAAACCCCCAAGCGTTTTCACCAATTTTGTTTCATCAGCAATAACAAGCATAGAGCGAGAAGCTGCAGCTACAATTTTTTCGCGTAACAGCGCCCCACCTCCTCCTTTAACTAAGGTCATTTTTGGACCAATTTCATCCGCCCCATCAATATCAAGATCAAGTTCAGATACTTGTTCTAGAGTAGTGATGGGTACGCCAAATTCATGACACAGTTGCTCAGAACATCCTGAAGTAGCAACTCCAATCACGTTAAAACCGTCCGTAACGCGTTTACCCAAAAGGCGTATAAACTCGTTCACTGTAGATCCAGTTCCTATACCAAGCCGCATACCATCTTGAACAAATTCAAGAGCCTTGGCGGCCGCCATTTTTTTTAACTGCTGAACATCCATGAATCATTTCGCCTCTTTTGCCAATCAGCAATATCCACCGTAAATCAATAACAAAATAATTTATTATCCTTAATTTTTCATAAAACTACGTATCGCTATTCTGGCTAAAAAATATTAATGATTTTAAAATAGAGCGATCAATATTTTACCTTTTTCCAAATCCACTAATATTTTTCATACCTAATAACTGTCTTAAGCCAGTCCCTTAATGTAAATTACGTACGCTGACTTCGTGTATCTCTATGAAGTTACAGTTCACCCAGATGTTTAAAAATCTGCTTTCGGTGACACTGCAACCCACCATTTTTAATAGAAACATGATATACTCAATTTTGGGAATACTTCCTGTGCATATTCCAAGGCCTGGAAGCACCAAAAGAAGACCAAATAATATCCCCATTTTTTGTCATCATGACGCTTCCCCGTAATAATAACTCTTGGAGTGTAAATATTATTTGTGTCTCACGATCGCATATCTTACTTTCCGATTTAAATGCCTTAATAACTATATCTGCTTCCACACATCGGTCGATTTCTCCGTGCAGAACAACAACTCTTAACCCATCTGCTGACACAGACGTACAAACACGATCATCACAAATAAATTGTCCGTGAAATAAAGGGCCGTACCTTGCCGGTTTGACAACCTCACTCACACGGAATGACTTTTTCCATATAGATCTCGTAAATTTAGAGATATAATGGCGATCAGTGTACAATTTTTCCCCGTTAATAACACCTACCAGCATCATATCGTTTGCTATAATTAATTGCACAGGTGGATATGTCAAAAAAACATAAATACCAGCGAGAATAAAGATGCTGAAGAAAAATCTGATTCCCGTTCTACAAAAAATCAATCCAACAAAGCCTAAAGTAAACAAAATTAGCGCAGATAGCGGCATAAAACTGGGATTCAAAACAGGAGAAATATTCCTGATAGCACGAGCAATTTTTATCACAGCACCAACACCAAGCCCCATAATTTGCAAAGGCAGCCATTCAAGCCCAAAGGGTATTGCGAATACCGCAATCAACCCAAAAGGCATGATTAACATTGACATAATAGGCAAAGCTAAAGTGTTGCTTATGATGCCAAGCGGTGCAACATTAGAAAAATGATAAGTAGCATAAACTCCACTCACAGATCCTGCTACAAGCGAAGACACAGATATTGAAGCAATCGAAGAAAAGATAAAACGGACGACCTTATCCCCAACTTGAAAAGGTGTGGCCTTTCTTGCACGAAAAAACGACCTCCCATTATACCAATCAAAAAAAGCAATCAAAGCCGCAGTCGCTGAAAAAGACATTTGAAAGCTTGGACTTAATATTTCATGTGGAGCGATAGATAAAGTTATCAAACCCGCAACAGCGAAATTACGCATCGTTACCGGAGAACGACCGCAAGACACCGCAACCAGCATCACAGCAATCATTATAAAACTTCTCTGCGCGGACACGGTCACTCCGGACAATAGCAAGTAAAAAGCCGTGACCATCAATGCCGCGACGGCAGCAAATTTCTTGACGGGATAATGTGACGAAAAAACCGTAAAAAATGCCAAAAAACCGCGGACACCGAAGAGAATTATGCCACCCAATAAAGCCATATGCAATCCTGATATTGACAAAATATGCGCCAATCCAACGGCACGCAGCGCTTCATTTGTGTCGTACGAAATGCCGCCCCGCTGCCCTGTTATGAGAGCTGCCGCCACACGGCCATTTTCCCCACCAATAGCCGTACGGATTTTTTGTGTCACATTCATCCGTAAATTTTCAATTTTCTGTAAAACTGTACCAAACATTGTCTCAGGCTGTGGAACTGATACCTTGGCTGGTTTTCCCAAATAAACTCCTTGAGCACCAATGGTTTTAAAGTAATTGTGAAAGCTAAAATCATAACCCCCAGGTCGTACCGGACCAGATAATGCAAGAATTTTAACCCTTCCGTATAATCCATCGCCGATCGCCAATCCATATGGCAAATGCCGAGCAGATAAGCGAACACGATTAGGCCCATGGAGTAACAATGGCTTTTCTGTTTTCAAAACGTCCAAAATTATGCGAAAATCTCTTTTCCCCGTTGGCTCGATAGAAGCGACTCTTCCCGTTAATGTGGTAAAAATATCACTACCTAACATCGATGTAGAGACACGCCACGTTTCGATTTTTGCAGCCAAAACTCCCAATACAATGCAGAGTACAAACCCCACAATGAACCACATTCCTCTACAAGAGCGTAAAACATAAAATATTCCAAGGAATGCGCTAACCAACGCAATCAATTGTTCCCAACTTGGCTCTTGATTTAAACTGAAATAAAAAATGATTCCTATGGAAAAGAATACAAAAACTAATAAGAAGGGAAGCCCAAAAGAAATTTCTCTGTATATGCAGTCTACCAACCACTTCCAGAAAAAAATTATTGTTTTTTTTAAAGACATAAACGAAGAAATCTTTTATTTGTTGTCATCCGTATTCGTTATGCTGTGAAAAGTCCGAAAAATACTCTGCCACATAAAATCAAGTTTTCGATGAAACTTTTTTGTAAATTATCCTTAACTTTATTTTGATTTAATACTAGCATCTTCTATTCCACTCGGGGATGTAACTGTTGCACACTTTGTAGCCTATGCTAACATGACCTTCCCGCAAAGTTCTATATAAATGTCTTAATTTGATTTGCTAAAGGAAGATATCCGTGTCTGTCGTTACTCGTTTTGCCCCATCACCTACAGGCTTTCTTCATATTGGAAGTGTTCGTACTGCCCTTTTTAATTGGCTTTATGCAAAACATACAGGAGGAAAAATGCTCCTCCGTATCGAGGATACAGATCGAGAACGTTCAACAGAAGCAGCTGTACAAGCCATTATAGATGGCTTACACTGGATAGGACTTAGCTATGATGGTGACCCTATTTCACAATTTTCACGAGCAGAACGTCATCGCCAAGTTGCTGAGCAATTGGTAAGAGACGGAAAGGCTTATTACTGTTATGCTTCACCCGAAGAATTAACTGAAATGCGCGAGAAAGCCCATTCGGAAGGACGTCCACCACGTTATGATGGACGCTGGCGTGATCGTGATATTTCTGAAGCTCCCAAGAATATCAAGCCTGTAATTCGCATAAAGGCACCACGAGATGGAGAAACGATTTTGCATGATCGCGTTCAAGGAGATGTCCGATTTCCCAACAAAGATTTGGATGATTTTATCATCTTGCGTTCTGATGGCTCTCCAACCTACATGCATGCAGTTGTCGTTGATGATCACGATATGGGGATAACCCATATCATACGCGGTGACGATCACCTCACAAATGCGGCACGTCAAGCAATTATTTTCCATGCAATGGGATGGAATATCCCCATTATGGCACACATCCCACTCATTCACGGTGAAAACGGAGCGAAATTATCAAAACGCCATGGTGCACTGGGAGTTGATGCCTACCGGATAATGGGGTATCTTCCTGACGCTTTGCTCAATTACTTAGTTCGTTTAGGTTGGAGCCATGGTGATGATGAACTAATTTCAATTGGAGATATGATCTCTTGGTTTGATATCGACGACATTAACAAAGCTGCATCTCGTTTTGATTTTAAAAAATTAGATGCTATCAATGGGCATTATATGCGTGTAAGCAGTGACCAACATCTCCTCGACGCCGTTTTTAATATTTTGCCAGAAATTGAAGGGGGATCAGAGATAATTGAAAAGCTTGATAAGCAACGCCAGTCCCAATTATTAACAGCTATGCCAAGCTTAAAAGAGCGCTCAAGAACGTTACGCGAACTTATTGATAATGCCTATTTTATTTTTGCGCAACGGCCATTGTTTCTTGATGAAAAAGCACAAAAACTCTTAAGCCAAAATGGCCAGGCCATCTTGCAAGATGTCTATCTTGCTCTAAAGGCGTGCTCCTATTGGAATACAGAAACCTTGGATAAGATTCTTCGACATTATGCACAAACGCGAAATATCAAATTCGGAGCTATCGCTCAACCGCTTCGGGCGGCCCTCACGGGGCGCACAACATCGCCCGGAGTTTTTGATGTGCTTGTTTCATTGGGACGCAACGAATCCCTTAATCGCATCCATGACCAACTCGTTAAAATCACACACTGATTTTCATATAACGATAATGTAAGCATATTTGGTAAATACAAATGCGTGATTGAGTGGTATTATTCATTTTAGGTAACCGGACACGTATTTGATAAAATGCAAATAAAAAAATATTTTTAGATTGCATGAATTAACTTTTGGGGTAAATCTACCCTAAATATAGATAGAAAGGGCTTCTGTTGCACACCTCCATATTTATTAATGAAGCGGCTCTTAGCTTCAGAGGCAAATATTTGAAAGGAATATTTAATGTCTGAAAGTAAGGCACAAGTTACTGTAAATGATAAAAAAGTAGAACTTCCCACACGCAAAGGCACCGCAGGCCCGGGTGTCATCGAAATTTCTTCTCTTTATGCGAAAACGGATACTTTCACTTACGATCCTGGTTTCACCTCAACCGCTTCTTGTGAATCAAAAATCACCTACATCGACGGTGACAAAGGAATATTGCTTTATCGCGGCTACCCTATCAACGAACTTGCTGAAAAGGGAGATTTCCTGGAAAGCTGCTACCTCCTTCTTTACGGTGAATTGCCAACGAAGGAAAAAAAGGCTGACTTCGATCGTCGTATTATGCAGCACACAATGGTGCATGAACAGTTTGCCAGATTCTTCCACGGCTTCCGCCGCGACTCTCACCCCATGGCCGTTATGATTGCATGTCTTGGTGCTATGTCTGCATTTTACCATGACTCCATTGATATAACAAATCCCCAACAAAGAATGATCGCTTCTATTCGTCTCATTTCAAAGGTGCCAACTCTCGCCGCCATGGCCTACAAATACAACATCGGGCAACCATTCGTTTACCCACGTAACGATCTCAGTTATGCCGCAAATTTTCTTCACATGTGCTTTTCTGTTCCCTGCGAAGAATATAAAGTCAATCCCATTCTTGTCCGGGCCATGGACCGCATATTTACTCTCCATGCAGACCATGAACAAAATGCCTCCACATCTACTGTACGCCTTGCGGGATCATCAGGAGCTAACCCGTTTGCGTGTATCGCAGCGGGTGTTGCGTGTCTTTGGGGACCAGCCCATGGCGGAGCCAATGAAGCATGCCTAAATATGCTAAAGGAAATCGGTTCTGCAGAAAGAATTCCTGAATTCATAGCACGTGCAAAAGACAAAAAAGACCCCTTCCGTCTCATGGGATTCGGTCATCGAGTCTATAAACATTATGATCCACGTGCAAAAATTATGCAGCAAACCTGCCATGAAGTACTAAAAGAATTAAACATCCAAGATGATCCACTTCTTGATGTGGCTGTCGCGCTTGAAAATATTGCTCTTAATGATGAATATTTTATTGAAAAGAAGCTTTATCCTAACGTCGATTTTTATTCTGGAATCACATTAAAAGCTTTAGGCTTTCCGACTAAAATGTTTACCGTTCTTTTCGCCTTAGCACGTAGCGTTGGTTGGGTTGCGCAATGGAAAGAAATGGTTGAAGATCCAGCGCAAAAAATCGGGCGACCGCGCCAACTTTACACAGGATATTCCGTACGTGAATACGTCCCCATAGATGAGCGCACGCGCTAAAAAATGCAACAAACCAACCATCGGGGCTCCAATTTGTCGGAGCTCTGGGGCGAGTGTGTTTGTGTGGAAAAAATATATAGCTTTTATGATTTTTTAATTCCAAATTTTTGCAGCCACACACCGTCGAAACCGTAATAATTACGGTAGGGATTATTAGATTTGTAATTTCACCCAAATTAGACATCATCTACCACCCCACCTGTAAACCTAAAATGCTATACGTACAGGCACTAAGCTGGCGAAAATATCCCCTCTTTGTTTGTAAAAAGTATAAAAAAGAACAGCAAAAACGCCGTTTTAGCGGTACAATGGACGCACTACCGCGCACTTTTCCTACGAGTCACCAAAAAAGACAGAGCATGTTATTATTAATAGTCTTTCAAAGATGATAAAGCAGTGCCATGCAACCGTATCTAACCCAAAATAATTATTATTCCTAGTATGTCACAGATGATATGCTGCCTTTATAAGCAAAATGATAACCGATATAAGCTCTGTATACCTCAGCATACTGCAAATATTCTGTGGTAATAAAATCATAACAGATAATGCTCCATTTGCATCCTTCCGAACTTAAATTCAGAGGATATTTTTCAAAACTGCACTCTTAATCTTTATGGCAAAAAACAACAAAAGCAAACTACCCAATAAAAAATAACCTTGGGTGAATGGAACATTCATTTTTATTTTCCTATATCTACCGTGCTTATATTGAATAAAAATGAATATTTTTTTTATAACAGCGTTTTCATGATGATAACAAAATGAATACCGATAGATTTTTGCATTGCCCTCGAAATAGTTTACAGACTATAAAAACGCGCGACAACCCCGATCTTCCCACTCATCAAACAGGAGAATAGAATGAATCCATTGGCAACAGCCTTTACGATAATTGCAACATTATTTGCTCAAATAACTCACGCTACAACGCTAAAAATCGCGAGTGAAGGCTCTTACCCTCCATTTAGTTACGTTGATTCGAATAACGAACTTCACGGCTTTGATATTGATATATCTCATGCATTATGTGAAGCAATGAACGTCGAGTGCATTATCACGACTCAAGATTTTGACGGAATTATCCCTGGTCTTCTGGCAAAAAAATACGACGCTATCGTCGCCTCACTCGCTCCTACACAAGAACGGTTACAGAAAATTGATTTCACAGATCCTTATTATAATACAGCATTAGCTGTTATTGTTACCAAAGATTCAGGGATTCAAGAAATCTCTGCAAAAGCTTTTGGGGGTAAAAACCTTGGTGTGCAATCGAATACAACGCAAGCTGCATACGCAGAAGACCATTACGCCTCTAAAGGAGTGAATATCAAGCTTTATCCCACCGCGATAGAAGTTAGCCGCGACCTTTTGAGCCACAGACTTGATGTAATTATATTTGATGAACTGCAAGCATCAAACTGGCTCAAAAACGAAGGAAAAGATTGCTGTCAACTTCTTGGAATCCTTCAAGGAACAAGCTCGCCAATTGCGATTGGTATACGCCAGAATAATGACGATCTTAAAAATAAATTCAACGAAGCACTAAAGAAAATCCGTGAAGATAAAACCTATGATAAAATTATGAAAAAATATTTCACATTTGATATTTATTAAATGTCAATGTGAACTAAAATTGAACAAACCTCTTATGTCTGATGGATTTCGTACAGATCTTTGCGAGGAGCACAAAAATGATTGAGAATTTAGCGTTGCTATCGTTTAGCAATGGGGGGTGGGGTGTCGTTATACTTTATAGTGCGGGAATGACGTTGTCGCTGGCTTTGTGCTGTGGACTCATAGGACTCCCTTTAGGGCTTCTGAACGCAATAATGATTCGATCTAATGCTAAAATAGCCAAAATTACTGCTATCTTCTTTTCATCAGTGTTTCGTGGATTACCGGAGCTTTTAACTTTATTTTTAGTTTATTACGGCTTGCAGAGTGTTATCCAGACAATCCTTGATTATTTTTCCATCAATATAACATTCAGCATCAACGCCTTCATCGCCGGTATTCTCGCGCTTAGTATGGTTCTTTCTGCCTTCTCTTGCGAAGTTTGGCTCGGGGCATTCAGCGTATTTGATGAAGGACAATATGAAGCAGCCAAAGCTTTAGGACTTGCACGATCGACCACTTTTTTTCATGTTGTATTTCCTCAACTCGTGCGAAACGCCTTACCGGGGCTTTCTAATAATTGGCTCACTTTACTTAAAGACACATCCCTCGTTTCGACTATTTCGTTAGTCGACCTTATGCGACAAACGAATTTAGCGGTCGCAGCCACCAACGAACCTATGCTATTTTACTTTGTAGCATGCTTATTCTATTTGTCATTTTCAGCATTTTTTTCCGTTATACTGCGTTATTTAGAAATATACGCTAAAAAAGGATATCGAAAGGCACTGATCTGATGTTTCCTGAGTGGCTACACTTCCTTTTCAATCCTATTCTCTTAAGCCGTTATGGACTAAAATTTATTGACGGATTAATCGTCACACTTGAGCTTGCATTCATAGCTTGTTCTGCTGGTTTTGTTCTCGGCGTTTGCATTACATTTGCACGTTCGTCGAATAGCAGCATTTTGCGATGTTTTGCACGCACCTATGTATATTTTTTCCGCGGATCTCCCCTACTAGCCCAACTTTTTCTCTTTTATTACGGTCTTGGTTCAATGAATAACTTTTGGCAACAAGTCGGCTTATGGTGGTTTTTCCAAAATGCGTGGTATTGCTGTCTTTTTGTTTTTTCGCTTAATTCCGCTGCTTACCAATCCGAAATCTTCAAGGGGAGCCTTCTCTCAATTAAAACCGGACAAAGAGAAGCTTCAAAAGCCTTAGGGCTAAGTAAATCTGTGACCTTTTTTAAGATCATCCTTCCACAAGCGATGGTTTCAGCGCTGCGCCCTTTGGGAAATGAATTCATCTTGATGATAAAATCTAGCGCTATCGCCTCACTTGTCACTGTTTATGATTTAATGGGAGTTGCTAAACTCACTTACTCACGCACATTCGATTTTCAAGTTTACATATGGGCTGCTCTTATTTATCTTCTTATCGTTGGACTTATTCATCATTGTATCGTTCTTCTCGAACGCTACCTAACGCGGTATTTGCGATAAACAAAAATAGTCGTAGAAATTTCACAAAACAAAAGTACTAAATCAATGATTTTATTCATCAATGAAAGAGTGAAACTAAGATGAATTTTGAAAATAAAAAATCTACCTATACCGCTGAAGGACCAGTAATTTCTATTCGCAATTTGAATAAATGGTACAAAACCTTCCAAGTATTATACGACATTAATTTAGATGTATCAGCTGGTGAACGGATTGTTATCTGTGGACCCTCTGGTTCAGGAAAATCAACGCTAATCCGCTGCATCAATCAGCTAGAAAAAGGACAAGAGGGCTCAATTTGTATCCATAATGTTGATATTCATACCGCCCCTATACACCAGCAAAAAAATGTTTTACGAAAAGTAGGGATGGTTTTTCAGCATTTTAATTTATTTCCCCACATGACCGTTATGCAAAATTGCACGTTGGCGCCTATGACGGTTCAAGGACTTTCTAAGCAGCAAGCAAGAGAACGGGCAATCTACTATCTTGCTCATGTTGGAATTGAAAAGCACCGTGAAAAATATCCTTTGCAGCTATCTGGCGGGCAACAGCAACGCGTCGCGATTGCACGCGCACTCTGCATGGAGCCTGAAATGATGCTATTTGATGAGCCAACATCAGCTCTTGATCCAGAAAGCGTCAGAGAAGTTTTAGAGGTTATGGCTCAATTAGCAAATACAGGCATGACAATGCTTTGTGTCACCCATGAAATGAGCTTCGCCCGCGAAGTTTCGGAGAGAATACTCTTTTTGGAAAACGGGAAGATTATTGAAGATACAGCATCTGAAGAATTTTTTACCGTCCCCAAAAGCCAGCGCGCACGCGACTTTCTTTCCAAGATTCAACATTGACCGTTAACGACATTTGTTATCTACAAAACTTCGAGAACGCTGCTTTTTTAGAACAGAAATAACGGTCTGAGCGGACAGAACACCTGACGGCACCTTAGTCTCCATCTTCCGTTCCATCGCCGCAAAAGCATCGAGCTGCGCTTGTCTCAATGAAGGGTTATATAAAAGCTGCTCTATCTGCCTTGCCAGCATACCAGGTCGCAAAAACTCATTAAAATACTCTGGCACGATAGGTTGATCAAAAATAATATTTGGAAGAGCAGCGCTCCATAACGTTATTTTAGGAAGAATAAATAATTTAGCAAAATAATCGAGCTTATAGCAAAGAACCATAGGAACTCTTGCTAATGCCAACTCAAGTGAAACTGTCCCAAGCGCAGCAAGTGCAACATCCGCATCTGCAAGGGCACGCCACTTCTCATCTTCGCCAACAACAATTTCAATTCTTCCTTTCCAATCTTTGATAAACCGACGAACCTTATTTGCCAAGTGCGGCAACGTTGGCAAAATAACACGCAAATTAGGAATACGCTGTACGAGAATTTGCATAGTTTCTCCAAAAGTAGGCATCAAAGAGCAAATCTCCGTATCACGTGACCCCGGAAAAACAATAAGCGTAGGCGGTGATTCTTGTTTACCGTGCAAGCGTTCTTTTTCTGATCTTGCAGCCAAAAGCGGCGGATAAGTTAAAAGACGATGTCCAACATAGGTGGTAGAAGGTCCTTCAAATTCCTCCATAATTTTTTCTTCAAAAGGAAAAATTGCCAAAACATGATCGATAAATCTGCGCATAGCTTTAGCACGCTCCGGCCGCCAAGCCCAAATAGTCGGCGCAACATATTTTATGACAGGAATAGAAGGTGCCAAAGCACGCACCCTTTTTGCAACACGGTGTGTAAAATCAGGGCTATCAATGATAATCAAACAATCGGGCTGTTCCCGCGCAATAAATTTGGACAAACTACGAATCCGCCACAATAAAAACGGCAATCTCTTCAACACTGCAGCTAAACCTATTAAGGCAATATCATTAGCATCAAAAACGCTTTCCAAACCTAGCGCCTTTAAGTGCCTTCCCCCAACGCCAATCAAACGAACGTTGCGCCCTGTCTGTTTGGATAAACAATTAATTAAATCTGCACCGAGAAAATCACCGGATTCTTCGCCTGCAACGACAGCAATTTTAAAAAAACGATCACTCATAATCAGAATTTTCAAATGTTTCAATAAACAGGGAATGCTTGTTAGCTTTCTCTACAGTTGCCTTCACAGACAATATCAAACTTTTATTCGCTTCAACCGCAACACCAGACAAGCCGCTCTTCGCGATATTTATCATTGTCGCAGGACCAATTGATGGCAAATCAACGCGATGATCTTGTTGTGGTTTTGCACACTTAACAAGAACACCACCTTTAGGAGGAATTTGCTTCCTTTCTCGCATTTCAGAAACCCGCCATAACATGTTATCAGTTCCCTCTGCACCCTCCACAGCGATCACTCTCCCGCTGATAGCTACAGCTGCTTGCCCAATATCCAATCGTCCTAAAAGCTTTGCGGCCTCTACTGCCAACAAAATATCTTTTTTTTCTTTTCGAGTGGCACGCTGCAATGTCAAGTCGAACCCCATTGGAGCCAATAAATCCGGAACTATCTCGTGAGCACCAATTACACAAAAACCATATGCCTCAATGATCCGTATAAAAGCCCTTAATAATGCATCATCCCCGCTCCCCAGAGCCCCAAGTATTTTGGGAAAAGACAAAAAAGTTGGCCAATCGAAACGTAAATGCTTTAAAAGAGGCCGCTTTTTTACCCCTCCCGCAAATACAACATTACAAACTCCAGCCGCTTTCAAAGTTGTAACAAGTCGTTTCAATTCAACAATCGATAATTCACAACACTCATAACGGCAAAGCATTTCATCTGCTTCTCCACGCAAAAGTACAATGAAAGGATTTTGTCCGTGCTTTTCAAGAGCTTGAGCAACAGTGATAGGCAAAACACCATTCCCCGCTATAATAGCAGTCCTCCCAGAAAGAAAACTCCTAGCACTAGAAACGGACATTCTTAACCCCTATTTTCTTTTGCTCTATCATCTTCAAATTTTGGTGTACAATAAAAACGTTTCCCTTCCTCCTGAATGAACCTGACGACATCAAGAACAGGCTGAGAAGTAGAACCAGAAGAAACATCGCTTACACGTTCTCTGAACGGTTTGCTGCGATCAAAAAGCATAGCAACAGCATGGCGTAACGCATGAATATCCTTGCGTTTTAAACCGGCACGCTTCATGCCGGTTATATTTAATCCAGCAAGCTTTGCCTGCACTCCAACGGCCGTCCCGTAGGGTATTAAGTCACCAACCAACGCCGAGACACCACCTATAAACGCGTAATGCCCAACACGAACAAATTGATGTACAGCAGAACCTCCGCCGATAATGACGTGATCACCAATACTAACGTGACCAGCAATCATTGCGTTATTTGCAAACGTTACATGATTTCCTACACAGCAATCATGAGCAACGTGCGCATAACAAAAAAATTGGCAATCATCACCAACAAGTGTCACTCCCGTACTCGAATCTGATCCCCTATGCATCGTCACACCCTCACGAATTGTGCAATTTTTACCAATAGAAAGAGTTGTGTGACCTCCCTTATGCTTATTATTTTGTGGATCTGTACCTAAAACTGCATGAGAAAATACCTTACTATTAGAGCCTAGTGTTGTTCTTCCCATTATTACAACATGGCTCATCAGACTGCATCCATCTCCAATAACAGCCTCTGAACCAATATGGCAAAACGGTCCGACGAGCACATCCTCACCAAGCATCGCTCCTTTTTCTACAAGAGCAGTTGGATGAATTTTCACACCAGACATACCAAAATTCCTACTATATATTACCCACTGTAATCGCTAATCATCGCAGCAATTTCTGCCTCAGCAACACGAACACCCTCTACTTTCGCGATGCATGAAAAACGTCTCATACCCGACCGTTTTTTTAAAAGCTGAACGTGAATTTTTAACTGATCACCTGGAACAACAGGTCTACGAAACTTTGCATTATCTACGCTCATAAGATAAACCAGATTTGTCTTCCTGTTAACCAATTTCAAAAGTGAAATTGCTCCCGCTGTCTGCGCCATTGCTTCTAAGATCAAAACCCCTGGCATAATCGGATTCATGGGGAAATGCCCCATAAAATGCGGCTCATTGACCGTTACATTTTTGATACCTATAGCTTCCTGCTCTCCATCGATTTCAACTATACGATCAATCAACAAAAATGGATACCTATGCGGTAATATCGAAAGCAACTTCTCAATATCTGCAGACTCCAGATTTTTCGCTTCTTCGATGCTGAGCATACTAGCGCTTCTCCTTTTTAGCTTTGCCAATATTACGCAACGCTGCAACTTCACGAAACCATTGCTTAAACGGCCGCGCTGGACTTCCCCCCCATTTTTCACCATCTGGAATATCATTCATTACACCACTCCCAGCCGCAATCTGAACACATTTACCTATCACAATATGGTCTGCTACTCCAACGCTTCCGCCAAGGCGAGACATGTCGCCTATGGACGTGCTTCCAGCGATTCCGCATTGTGCGGCAACGAGGCAGTAGCTGCCGATTCTTACATTGTGGGCTATTTGCACCAAATTGTCGATCTTACTGCCTTCCCCGATTATGGTGTCCCCAAATGTCCCGCGATCGATTGTTGTATTTGCTCCAATCTCTGCGCCATCATGGATGACGACGCGACCGATCTGTGGAATTTTTTCGATTCCACCAACGCTGCTACCAATGTAGCCAAAGCCATCTTGCCCAATGCAAGCGCCAGGATAAATGTGGACTCTATCGCCTATTAGAGAATACTGAACTGTTACTCTAGGAGCGATATAGCATTCGCGTCCGATACAACAATTTTCCCCAATAACCGAAGTTGACGAAATAAGGGTTCCTTCACCGATCTTAACATTTTTACCAATAACAGCCCCCGCCTCAACACATACATTGTCTGCAAGTTCAGCAGTCGGATGAATGTGCGCGTGCGGCGAGATCCCCCCCTGCCCAAACCAAGGCATCGGCTTCACAGAAGTAGGGAATAAGATGCGGCCAATCTGCGCGAAATCACGTTGTGGAGTGGATGTCAGCAAAATTGCCATGGACTCGGGAACCTTAAAGACCACCTCATTCGTACAAAAAACAGCAACAGCAGAACTTCCCAATAAAGCATCAGAAAATTTTCGATTCTCCACAAATACGAGAGAACCCTCCCTCGCACTCTCTAGTGAAGAGAGAGTATCGACAACCGTATTAGAAAACTCTGGATTAAGAAGCTTTGCACCTGTTAGCTCCGCGATATTCGCAACCGTCAATCGCCGGGACGGCGTAAAAAAAAATGCATCCGCCATCAAAACACTTTCTCTCCCAGCCTAATTCATTTTCCTCAACATATTCCCTTTTGGAAAAAACTTAAATCAAAATTTAGTAGAAATACCGAAATTAAACTGCTGCACACGATCACCCTCCCGCTTACTAATCGGCCAAGCATAATCAAAACGTAGCGGACCAAATGGAGATTCCCACATTAAGCTAGCACCCGCAGACGTGCGCCACGCGCTTTTAATATCTGTAACCGGCGCCTCACCTTGAAAAACAGGCGTATAATTATTACCGTAGAGCGTTGCAGCATCTGCAAACAAAGCGCCACGCAGCCCCAAACCTTCGGGAACGACAGGTATAGGGAACTGAAGCTCTGCTGTCGCGTTCACATATGTCGTGCCACCCAAGAAATACACCTCACCCTTATTAGACACTTGACGCGGACCTATCCCATTGTATTTAAAACCTCGAATTAGGTCAGAGCTCTTAAACATATCAAAAATACGAACACCGTCTTTCTCTACTTCACGAATATGACCAGCGCCAAAAGAAAGCAAGCCGACGACATCCATTGGATCAGAAAGCGTCTTATACACCATAGCCTTACCAGTTGTCTTTAAAAATTTTGCGTTTCCACCGAGCCCAGCGTACTCTTGAAGAATACGCATATACAGCCCATCGTGTGGATTACTCATATCATCGATGGAATTATAAGTCAGACCATAGCTAACCGACGAACGCTTCCAAGGACTGTTCTTTGAAGCTTGAACGATAGCACCAGAATATCTATCGTAGAGCTCTCTTACAACCTTATCATCGTTTAAGTCATACGCTCCACCAAAATCATATTCTTCTTGCACATAAGAATAGGCTAAATTAGCGGACAACTGGTCGCTAATAGGAAGCCCAAATCGAAGCGAACCGCCCGTTTGGCGCACATCATACGCCTTATCAGCACGGTAAGTACTGCGGAATATATCAATACCAGCCGATAAGCGGTAACCAAAAAAATGAGGATCAACAAATGACAAATTGTAATTACGAGACTTCTCTTGTCCGGCACCTAAGCCCAAACGAACATACTGACCACGCCCGCCAAGATTGCGTTCAGTAAGAGACACTTCAAACGACATCCCAGGACTTGTACCACCAGTAGTATATCCCCCTGAAAGGGAAAGATCCCCTGTTGAAGCTTCCACTACATCTATAACCAAAGCAACCTGATCTGACTGATCAGTAGGAACCATTGAAATATTAACAGCCTTAAAAAAACCCAAACTCTCTAAGCGACTCTTTGCCCGCTGCATTAGAGTCTGATTAAAAGCATCACCTTCATTTAAATCAATCTCACGGCGAATAACGTAGTCACGAGTCTTCTCATTGCCACGTATTTCAATGCGCTGGACATACGCTCTCGGACCTCGTTCAACGCTATACACAATCGAAATCGTATGATTTACCAGGTCGCGATTCCCACGCGGTTCAACTTTTGCAAAAGCGTACCCCGAATCCGCAACCTTATTATTGATAATCGCAACAGACTGCTCAATATCACCCGCACTATAAACACCACCCGGACGTGTCTTAAGCAATCCTTTCATGGAACTAACATCAATTCCATCGATATCGCTTTCAATCCTGACATTACCAATTTTATAGCGCACACCTTCGTCAAGAACGAAATCAATTTTATATGCGCCACTCACCTCATCAAAAACTGCCTTGGACGAAACAACCCTAAAGTCTGCGTAACCACGATTATAATAAAAGCGACGTAAAGCCTCTTCGTCCACGGATAAACGTTCCTCACTATAGACATCACCTCTCGTCAACAATGACAGTATACCTGAAGGCTGCGTTGAAATTACATCACGCAGACGGCGACTCCCAAAAGCATTGTTACCCTTAAACGTAATACTGCTAATTTTTGTTTTCCGACCCTCAACAATGGTAAAAACTACATTCACGCGCCCTCTTCCAAGATTGATGGTCTTAGCCGTGACAGCCACATTATCACGACCAACGGTTTTATAAGCTTCACGAATCACGCCCACATCGGAAGAAAGCTTAGCAGAACTAAATGACTCATTCGGCTTCAACGAAATGAACCGTTTAAGATCGGGATCCTTGAAAGATTTATTTCCCTGAAATAGGACCTGATTTACTACCTCATACTCCTTAACCAGAACAATCAGCTTGTTATTCACCTGATTTATTTTGACATCGTAAAATAAACCCAAACCGAAAAGCCGTTTAACCGCAGCATCAATATCACCGCTGGAAAAGCTCCGCCCCACCTTTATGTCCATATTGTCAAGAATTGCCTGCGCACTTACAAATTTGTTCCCGCGAACTTCGATAGAGCTAACCACAGCCGCCTGTACCTCTTTGACCATAGCGACCGACATAAACGCTGTCGCCGGCACAACCACATCCGCAGCCAAAACAAACATAGACGCCGCACTTAAAAACTTTGAATTTATAATCATTGTTTCTTACCTTACCTTATTTCCCGGACATAACGCCTCGAAAAGCCAACCACAACGACAGCTCTTTGTGCTCATAACATCCACAGCAGAGCCTCCCCTTTAAGTAACAACCACAATGCGCAACGCCATATTATTTTGCGGACATGGTAAACAAATTTTAAGCTATAAACCCCACTACTACCCAATTTTCGAAATGTTTTCCATAATTTAATTGACTAAATTAGCTAAGCCAACAAAAATAATCATTAAACAGTGCAAAAATCATAAATAGAAGGACCACACAAAACCCCAAATAAAAAACAGCCTGTCGAATTTCAGCGGAGACGGGGCTACCAGAAAGAGCTTCAACCACATGAAACAATAAATGCCCACCATCGAGAGGCGGAATCGGAAAAAGATTAACAAGCCCAATACCAATCGAAAGAAAAGCCGCGAAATTTAACAAAGAAATAAAACCTGCTTCGCTAACTCGCCAAGCAATTTTGACGGTTTTTGACGGACCGCTCAGCTGACAACGATCCTCCTTCCCTCCTATTAAACGGCCAATTAAAAAAACTGTCTGTGTAGCGACTCGCATTGTACGTTCTAACGCAACAACTACTGCTTCCATAAAATTGTAATGGATACGTTTTTCATAAGCTGGATCTAAACGCGTGGGGTTATTTGGATCAGCAGGAGCAGCCACTCCTATTGCCCCACCCAAAACCCGATTTCCAAACCCATCATCCTGCTCGATCATTATTGGTGTAATTACTGTGGTAAACACCCTTCCCATCCGCTCCATTTTAAATTCTATAGGATTTCCACCATGAAAAGCGACATAAGCCGCTAAATCCTCAAAACTCTCAATACGACGTCCATCCATTTCAATAAAACGATCGCCAAGCATAAGCCCAACCTGAGCAGCAGGAGCATCTTTCACCAAAAAACCAACGACAGGCTCTGTAGCTATACGTCCCTGAGAAAAGAAAAAAAACGTCAAAATAGCAACAGTCAAAAGAACGTTGAATAAGGGGCCAGCAAAAACCGTCGCCGCTTTTTTCCAAGCGTGAGCGCTAGAAAACGAACCATGAACGGACGAAGACAGAGCATCCACCTCATTTTCATCTCCAACAAACTTCACATATCCCCCCAAAGGGATAAGCGCCAAGCGCCACTGTGTACCGTGGTTGTCCACGTAACTCAATATTTTAGGCCCAAATCCGAGCGAAAACACTAATGCCTTGATACCACACAAACGCCCAACAAGATAATGCCCAAACTCATGAACAAAAATAACGGCCATAACGACAAAAAAAACGCCAAAACTCCTTAGAAGCAAGCTACTTGCGGTTGATACATGATCCAAAAAATCCAAAATATCTTCTCCCAATTAACTCATGAAAAAAGATTAAAAGGCGTATCTATACCAGACATAAACGAGCCAATTAAATAAAGGAAAAAGGCAGCCCCCACTAACCCATCCATCCGATCCATGAACCCACCGTGTCCGGGTAATAAATAACCAGAATCTTTAACAGAAAACTTTCTCTTCAACCACGATTGCCCCAAATCACTTACTTGAGAAACAGCTGATAAAGCAAAGGCAAGTAACGGCACAAAAAAACTTCCTAAACTTGCGTTTAAGAAACAAAAGGCGATTAATGTACCACCAAAAACTCCAGCAATTGTACCACCGATCGCACCAGACCACGTTTTATTAGGAGAAAATCGTTGAGCTAACTTTGGACCACCAAACGTGCGCCCGCTAAAATACCCGGAAATATCCGTGCCCCATACTATAGCAAACAAAAAGATAACAACCCAAAACCCCAGCATTTCATTGCCTCTTAAAAGAGACAAAGCCTCAACCGGGAAAGATGAATATAAAAAACCAGAAAAAACCCACCCACTATTCCTACCAGACCCAAAGATCGCCAACAGTCCGGAAAAAACTATTAAAGCAAAGAAGACTAGTAAAGGGGACACTCCCCATATTAAGAAAGGGCAAAAAAATAAATAAAAGACACCTGCCAATATCTTTTGCGCAGCATTCCACTTCTCCCCAGTGATACCAATCCACTCATATAGGATAAAACCACCGATCAGCCATACAAATAAAAAAAATACCGCCCCCCCAAACCACGTTAAGAACAAAGCGAAACTACCAAAAACAACAGCAGTCAAAATACGAGAAACGAGATCAGACAAATCGACATCCAAACGAAAGACACAAAACCAAAAAAATAACTAAACCCCCCCCTCTAAGCAGCATCTTTATACGCGCAACTCCACAAAACCTTCCCGTCAATTCCTAAATAACAAGATGAACATGTCATACAATGCCAACAAACCAACAACCGGCCACACCGCTCCCGGGAAACCAACCACGAAGACAACCGAATTCTGCCCCAGAACCTTCACCTACATTAAACTATCTTCCATCACACTGCCAAAACCACATGAAAAAATCGACGAAGAACCATAAATAAACTTCAGCTCGTTTCGTTTACCTGACCATAATTTATAACCGAGAGCAATAGCGAGATTAAGGCACCACATCCCCAATAAAATCCACTATCACACAGCCCATCATATAACCAAGCCGATCATTTCGTTAACAAGATAGGGGGTCCACTATACAACAAAATAAAGAAACGTTCCAGAGATTTACTACCTTACTTAATTTCCTTAACGAATGATCCAAATTTTTCTTGACAGATAAAAAAAATACCACCCAACCCGAACCAAGATTGTCCACAACACCAAGCACCACAGTGCAACAAAACCCGCCCCATCACATCCCACTTATGCAGAGATAAATTTCTTGCGTTTACATCTTTTCTGACGACGAAGCCATTTCAAATTTGCATAATTTCCGACTCTTTTGCGGCCAAAATTCTGTCAATATCAGCGATAGATTCATCCGTAAATTTCTGAACTTTTTCAGATAGGCTATGAACTTCATCTTTGCCAACTTCACCCTCTTTTTCCAATTTCTTCAAATTATCTATGCCGTCTCGGCGGACATGACGTGTAGCAACACGAGCTTGTTCTGCATATTGATGCGCAATCTTTACAAGTTCCTTACGGCGCTCTTCATTCAACTCAGGTAGAGGAATACGCAAAATCGCACCATCAGCAATAGGATTTAAACCGAGCCCAGAATCGCGAATAGCACGCTCTACAGCACCCACCATAGTTTTGTCCCACACAGAAACCAAAAGCATCCGTGGCTCTGGAACAGAAATGTTAGCAACCTGATTTATATGAACGACAGAACCATACGACTCAACCGTCAATGGCTCCAACAAACTGGCAGACGCCCGTCCAGTCCGCAGACCGCTTAACTCACGTTTAAAAACCGAAATGGCTCCACTCATACGACGCCTCAGATCATCCATAATCGATTCAACAGTCATATTTCTGTCTCCCTTACCTATACTCTGAAGTTGCCTTTACTCCGATACGATCGTAAACTTTCCCGCTCCATTCAGTACCCTAGCTAGACCACCTTTTTCATGAATCGAATACACGATGATCGCTACATTGTTCTCGCGCGCCAAAGCAACCGCCGTAGTATCCATAACGGACAAACCCAACTGCAAAACCTCAGCATGTGTCAATCGATCAAAACGTTTAGCTGCAGAATCTATTTTTGGATCCGCAGAATAGATACCATCCACCTGTGTTCCCTTCAACAAAACATCCGCCCCAATTTCTGCCGCACGCAAAGTAGCAGCAGAATCAGTAGTAAAAAACGGATTACCAGTACCACCTGCGAAAATGACGACCCTACCTTGCCCCATGTAACTCATCGCCTTACGCTGTGAAAAGCTCTCACAAATTTGAGGCATAGCAACCGCAGACAACACAACCGCCTCAATCCCTAATTTTATCAAAGATGTCCGTAAAGCTAAAGAATTAATAGCAGTTGCGAGCATCCCCATATGGTCGCCAGTCACACGATCTCCCCCATAAGAAGCGACAGCAACTCCACGAAAAATGTTACCTCCACCTATAACAACAGCAACCTCTACACCCATCGCACGCACTTCAGCAATATCAGCAGCAACACGATCCACCACCGAAACATCAATCCCAAAACTCCGATCCCCCATAAGAGCCTCACCGGAAACTTTTAAAAGAATACGTTTATACTGAAGCGTTAACATAACCAACCATCGCCCACAAAGCGCACTTATTTTTGCTTCCAACACCACCGAGGGCACCACTTCACAGCGTGACGCCCTCCAACCAACCAGCGCCCCTCACACCGGCAAACCAAACCCATGACCAATGACACAGTTTCAAAATCATAATCAACAATTTAAGAACAATTACCCCTTAGCAGCTGCTGCAACCTCTGAAGCAAAATCAGTCTCCTCTCTTTCTACACCATCACCTAATGCAAAACGAACAAACCCCGTAATTCTTGCCGGCGCACCAATCGACTCCTCAGCCCCCTTTAAAGCCACCCCAACAGTAACATCAGGGTTCACAACAAAAGCCTGAGATAGCAAAACGACCTCCTCATAGAATTTGCGCACACGCCCCTCTACCATTTTTTCAATAATACTTTCAGGTTTCCCAGATTGACGCGCCTGATCCAAAAAAATCTCTCTCTCACGTTCAACAACGGCAGAATCAACATCCTGCTCTGTTATCGCCAACGGATTAACTGCAGCGATATGCATTGCAATCTGCCGACCAAAAGAAGCAGCCACTTCTTTATTCCCCGTAGTTTCAATAGCAACCAAAACACCTAGCTTACCGAGACCATCGGTCACACTATTGTGTATATAAGCAGCCACTACGCCCTCCTCAACAGACAACTTGGCAGAACGACGAAACGCCATATTCTCACCAATCGTGCCAATGGCATCTTTAATCGCCGCTTCTACAGTTTTTTCAGAACCGGGGTAAAAAGACGCAGAAACAGCATCAACACCACCCGAAGTACCCAAAGCCGCCGTGGCAACATTACGCACGATATCCTGAAACACCCCATTACGCGCAACAAAATCTGTCTCTGAATTAACCTCAACCAAAACCGCGCTCTTATCCCCCGATGCAACCCCGATCAATCCTTCAGCTGCCATACGACCAGCCTTTTTGTCCGCCTTAGCCACCCCCTTTTTGCGGAGCCAGTCAATCGCAGCTTCTAAATCGCCACTGGTTTCGGCTAAAGCCGCCTTACAATCCATCATGCCTGCCCCCGACAACTCTCGAAGTTCTTTTACCTGTGCAGCAGTAATGCTCATATTTGTTTGCCTCTTTATTTTGTGATGGCGAAAGCGCAAGAGGGCACATCATACGCTAACGACATCTTGTTTGTAGATAAGTAACCCAATCACCTTTTCAAATCATCATTCAGAACAAGGAACGACATCCTCTAAAACGGGTTCTGCAGGCGCGTCAACTTGAGCCCCTAAATCGACACCCATCGCGCCTTGCTGACGAGCAATACCATCAAGCGCTGCACGAGCAACGAGATCACAATAAAGGGAAATCGCGCGCGAAGCGTCGTCATTACCTGGAATCGGATAATCTATGTGATCAGGACTGCAGTTAGTGTCTATAACAGCAACCACCGGAATGCCCAAACGCCTAGCTTCCTGTATAGCAATATTTTCCTCATTAGTATCAATAACAAAAATGAGATCCGGAACAGAACCCATATCCTTAATACCACCAAGCGCACGGTTAAGCTTTTCACGGTCGCGCTCAAGATTTAGACGTTCTTTTTTCGTAAAACCCTGAGCTTCAGCAGCAAGAATTTTATCCAGCTTACGTAAACGATGTATCGAATTGGAAATTGTCTTCCAGTTTGTGAGCATACCGCCGAGCCAACGCGCATTAACATAGTATTGCGCCGAACGACTTGCTGCATCAGCAATACTGTCAGCAGCTTGTCTCTTGGTACCAACAAACAAAATACGACCACCACGCGCAACCGTATCCGAAACAAGTTTCAGTGCTTGATGCAAAAGCGGCACGGTTTGAGCAAGATCAATGATGTGAATATTGTTGCGCTGGCCGTATATATAAGCAGACATCTTCGGATTCCAACGATGTGTCTGATGACCAAAGTGCACTCCCGCTTCTAAAAGCTGGCGCATAGTAAAATCTGGTAATGCCATAATCTATCCTTTCCGGTTAAACCTCCGCGGAAAAAAGCAGGACCCCTGCTACCGGCGGATGTCAACCAGACTCTCTCCATAGACACCCAAATTCCGCGTGTGGAATAAGGCGAACATACTAGTATTTGATTCTTTTTCAAGTTATTTTACACAGTTATTGAACTATTTAACGTTCACATTGATCCAATTTTTCCCCTACATTAAACAACTCTAGGCTATTCAGCTTTGCACGCACAGCAAAAGTTCCGTAGTCTACACGAAGATCGCGCATAACACCACTTTCATGTAAAAGAAAGCTCGTGCGGTACATGGGCAACCCATCATTATTTTCCACATCATCAAAATAAGAAACTGTAACTGGCCAATACTCTTCCCCATCTAACACCCCTATTTTGATTATCTCAGAATCAAGTGGCTGAACCCTTTTCTCTCCAATAACTATGCTCTCTTTTATAACCCTATCTGCTTTATTCGTTCCATCGAATACGGTAGTATGATAAAAATTGTGTCCCGTTTTCGCATGCTGAATAATGCTCTTTAACTGCGTAACCGGGAATTCAGCCATTGAGAGCCTGTACTCTTTCTCCTGCGGTTTTTGTAGTTTGACTATAATCCCATCTTCAGTGTGCTCAGCGAATCCTTCAGCCTTATGCGCTGCATCTTGTCCGACCTGATCCATAAAGCTAAAGTGGAACGTTCGACCATCACCAGCTTCATAACTGGTAGTCTGTTGATCGGTTAGACGCTCTGGCATATCTTCAATATGGATCCGGCTGATAAAACGGAAACGCGTAGTGTACCCCTGGCACGCAGAACCAGTAAGCTCGTAAACCATTCGCCCAGTCATCCCCAAAATCGCCATTTCGTTAGAAGCGCTGTCAAGCTGAAAGTCGTAAACCGCCCTATGAGGCGCGACAAAAACGCTGCCCGCAGCCTCTGCAGATAGTAAAAAAGAAAAACCCAAAATTATTATTAAAAATGACCTAATCATTCCCAATTCCCAATTCTCCCCCACTGCATACCATCAAATAACGAAACCACAAAAGGCCAACATTCCGCTAGCCACGCATTTCCTTAAACTAAAAAATAGTTTATGCAATAGATCTATTTTAAAATAGCTACGAGGTTCAAATTATGACTCACTTTATTGAAAGTTCCCTTCAAAAATTCGGAATTACTATTCCTGAAGCAACGCAATCCATAGCAAACTATGTAACAACAGCACAAAGCGGAAACCAACTTTTTATCTCTGGACAGCTCCCTCTTTTGGATGGAAAACCAATATTGATCGGCAAAGTTGGCACAGACATTAGTGTTGAACAAGCAAAAAAATCAGCGGAAGTCTGCGCTATTAATATTCTCGCACAAATAAAAGCAGCTATCGGCGATCTTAATAAAATAAAACGAGTGGTAAAAATTACTGTTTTTGTTTCTGTTGATTCCAATTTTACAGATATTCCCCTTGTCGCCGATGGAGCTTCTAATTTACTGACTAACATTCTTGGTGAATCTGGAAAACATGCCCGTTCTGCTATTGGCGTTGCAACTCTACCTATGAACGTTCCGGTAGAAATTGAAGCAGTTGTGGAAATTTGATCCTTCATAAACGGCAATAGACCTACATAAGGCAAAGACCAAACACAAAAAGCCTCCGATTGGTAATCCACGAAACAATTGCCTTTTTATCCTAAAAGAATTCAAAGGAGATGATTGTATGAAACAAGCTTATGACAATAATAATATCTTTGCTAAATTAATTCGCAATGAAATTCCTTCTGTTCGAGTTTATGAAGATGATGATGTCATTGCATTCATGGATATTATGCCCCAAGCACCGGGACACACGCTCGTTATCCCTCGAAAAGGATCCAGGAATCTACTAGACGCAGATATTGAAACATTGTTTCCAATCATTAAAGTTGTTCACAAAATCGCAAATGCCGTAAAAACAGCCTTTCAAGCAGATGGTATAACGATTATGCAGTTTAACGAAGAAGCAAGCCAACAGACAGTGTTCCATCTCCACTTCCACGTCATACCACGCATGAAAGGAATAGAGCTCACTGCTCATAATGGTGTTGTCACACCCACAGAAATACTTGAAGAAAACGCTAAAAAAATTCGAGATGCACTTAACACATTATAATGGGACAATTTTTCTGCCTTTCCTTTTTGCCCAACATACAGCTTAGCTGATTTTAATGAACAAACATAATATTTAACAAATCGGCGTGGCGAACAGTGTGACCGTCGGAGGTTCCTTATATTTTTCAAAATTTATTTTGTGTGATCAGCATGCGGATTGTGCTGAAATCTATTGCATAAATTTCTAGAAAAGTTCCATTCATTGATAGCCTTTTAATGCGTTTTATATAATACAACAAGCCTCTACTCCCTCGAACGTTTTTCCTTCGTTTAGAGAGAAGATGATTTGGCGAAGGTAGTTAATTTAAAAAAATCCCCATCAATGAATCGTAATTCGAACAAAAAACACCCCCCCCCGCACAACCTGATTGTTATCAACCAAAGTAAAAAAGTAAAGTCGCAGATAAAGCAGTAGCGCATAACCAATCGTGAAATTTCTATACTAATAATAACAAATACCGACCGGATACACAGTGAAGATAATTTTGCGAATTCCTCCGTTACTTTACCCAGCTTGCATTTTAACCACAACAAACTTTCAAAATTATGCTGCATAATCTTCATAGACAGACAAAATTGCGGGAAAAATGCTAATCTAAAACATTTCACCTTGTTAGAATAACTAAATACAGTATCGTGATATTAAATCAACCAGTTAAACCCTCTTGCAGTCTTTCCCGGCCCGCTTGATGAGCAAGACAACTGAATCCGTATCAGACATTACCTAAAATACCCAGAAAAAAGAAAGCGTCCCGTTAAATTTCCACCGGCATCTTGCCCAAGAATGAAGACATGGCCAATTCTCTACTTCCATCCCATTATGCGTCGTAAAAAATATTTATTTCGGCATAAAAAATTCTGCAATTCTTGCAACTTTCATTTCAACCAATTTCAATCAACACAAGCTAAAATTCACCCCATCTCACTTTGACGAATATCCAATATATTGCATATCGATTTTTCCAATTTTCTGAAAAAACTACCAAAAAACAAAACTCACGTAGAGATATATCACTATTAAGTAAAAAATATAATACCGCTCCGCCCAAGCGTAAGCTCGAGCATTCATAACAGAATCATATCATCTTTCTCTCTAATTTTTGCCCTTTTCATTTTGCACATTGCAAACGCATCGGAATCGTTATGGATTTTAGTGTTGGCAGCACTTCCTGCGTATTGCGCTCCTTGTCGCCTGTAAAACACTCTGATACCACCGCAATGTGTATTTACGTGGAAGAGCTTTTCCTTTTGGTAGAACTAGATCAATATAGGGACTCGTAAAGCGGTTTCCGTAAACAAATTGGTAATATCATTCGTCTAGATTGCGCAAACGAACTGCGACAAGGGGGAGCGCCTTGGCAAAGCTTTGAAAACGAACGAGTAAATAGGATACAGCAAGTGTGTGTTGACGGCAAAAAAATTGTATACTTCTGTAAGAAGCTAGTAATTTCCTACATTGTTTTAGCCCTTTCCTGCTCCTGGGCGTCAGCCACCCCTAAGGGAGCTTATCCAGATAAATACGCGGCTATCGTTATTGATGCGAACACAGGAAAAACTTTATTTGAAGCCAATGCAACATTGAAACGTTATCCCGCATCTTTAACAAAAATGATGACGTTATATATGCTTTTTGAAGCTATGCACACAGGTCGTATAACGCCGAAAACACCAATCCCTGTTTCAAGTTACGCAGCTGCACGCCCACCGACAAAGATAGGACTCAAAGCGGGCCAGACGATTTCCGCAGAGGCAGCAGTCAAAGCGCTTATTACAAAATCAGCAAATGATGTTGCTACGGCTGTTGCGGAATATCTCAGCGGTAATGAAAAAAAATTTGCTAAGAAAATGACAGAAAAAGCCCGTAAACTTGGCATGATGCATACCCATTTCGCAAATGCTTCAGGACTTCCAGATGCGCGCAATTATTCTACAGCACGAGATATGGCTATTTTATCGTTAGCTCTTCGTAAAGATTTTCCAAAACGGTACAGACTATTTAAAACGACAAGCTTCACCTTCCACGGTCGAACCATTAGCAGCCATAATAAATTAGTCAAAATGATGAAAGGTGTCGACGGAATTAAAACAGGCTATACGCAAATGTCAGGATCTAATTTAGCCACATCCATGCGTATGAATGGACGCTCCATCGTCGCTGTCGTTATGGGAGGTAAGTCGTCCGCCGCACGTGATAATCATATGAGCAACCTATTAAGTAAATATATGCCAAAAGCAAGTCTCTCAAAAGGTGGGAACTATCTGATGGCTTCTGCGCGCTATGATTTGCCTACAGGCCTAAACGCCCCCGTGCCAATCGTTAAAGCTGATCCAACTGATCTTGATGATGAAGTCTCCACTTTGTTGACAGCACTTGCAGAGCAGCCCAAAATTTCCGACACGGCAATAGCAGCCATAAACCAAGCAATCATACCAATCCCTAACCCCCAAATAGCAGCCATAAATCAAGCAATTATACCAATCCCTAACCCTCAAAAAGCTGCGATAATAAAAGTTAAAGAGAATCATATTGTAACTGCATCTTTATCTGCGAGCACCAAATGGGCTATCCAAGTTGGTTCGCTTTCCGAAAAAAAACAAGCAAAAGCTCTACTTTTGAAAGCAGAAAATGCCGCTTCCTCGGCTTTAAAACGCACATCTTCGCACACGCAGCTATTCAAAAAGAGTGGACACCATTATTACCGCGCTCGATTTATAGGCTTCCCATCGAAAAAGGCTGCATCGAATGCTTGTTCTACTTTAAAGAAAGCAAATTTTAACTGCTATACTGTAGCCTACTGAAGATTCTTGAATTCTGCATTAAGGATAATTCCATGACATACAACGTTACTGCTTCATCCCGAGAAAAAGGGAAACTATTGAGGCAGTCATATCCCCTTTCGTTACATTCTCTTCATGATGCCGTGATAAAGTTAGCTTGCTTCAAATACACTCCCCCTGCTACGCTGAACACGCACTATCTTGTTAATCTCCTTATTTGCCAAACAACGAGAAGCCGCCGCTTAGCTATACCCCCTGTGCGCATTCACTTACGCGTTGTAAGCCAAACAGGCGATGGTGTGCCTATTAAAATCCGCTTAGGCGCGACGAATACTTAAATTCACTTGATCTTTGCAATCTGCTTTTTAATTAAAATGTTCGCGCGCCATCTTTTTGAGATATATAGTCTCATCACAACAACCTTTTCCCCTACAGTTTGTTTTATTATATTTGACCATATATTCTCGATCTCTTAACCCTAAATAGACCATTTCTTAAAATCGCTCCGACAATACTAAAAGGGAATCGCGCCCGAATATGGGTATTCCTCAACACTTTCTCGCAGCTGTAGAGGAACAAAGCGCGCTAACTAGGAACTTCAAAAAAAATATCCCTGCAAACAATTTAATAAAGAGTAGACTCTCACCCCCCTCACTCAAGCAACACAGTCGCCACTTAACCCACAGCTCAATAATAAGACACAAATCCACAAAACTAGAAATACAAAAAAATTAACAAGATATCACATTAACTGCAAGCCCAGCTTTACTCGTTTCTTTGTAGCGTTCGCTCATATCGCGTCCCGTCTGACGCATTGTCTCTATACAAGCATCAAGAGAAACAAAATGCTTTCCATTGCCGTGTAAGGCAAGAGAAGAAGCTGTCACCGCCTTAACAGCTCCCATTGCATTGCGCTCGATACAAGGAACCTGCACAAGACCCGCAACTGGATCACACGTCATTCCCAAATGATGCTCAAGAGCAATCTCCGCCGCATTTTCGATCTGAGCAGACGTCCCGCCCAAAGCCGCTGTCAACCCCGCAGCTGCCATCGAAGACGCCGCTCCAACCTCACCCTGACAACCAACTTCTGCGCCAGAAATAGAAGCATTATGCTTTATAACGCCACCAATGGCCGCTGCAGTCAGCAGAAAGTTACGTATCCCATCTTGATTTGATCCATCATTAAACTGAATATAATAACGCAAAACCGCAGGAACAACACCAGCCGCACCATTTGTCGGTGCAGTAACGACACGGCCCCCGGCTGCATTCTCCTCATTCACCGCCATAGCATAAACAGAAAGCCAGTCATTCGCCAAAAGTGGATAATTGCAATTCCGCTTCTGACTTTCTAAAAGCCTATCGTGTAATTCCTTAGCACGTCTTCGAACATGCAACTCACCCGGCAACTCACCTTCCATTGAAAGCCCTCTATCAATACAACTAACCATGGTCGAAAAAATTTTATCAAGACCAGTATCGAGGGCAGAACGTTCTATTTTTGTTTCTTCGTTTATGCGCTTCATTTCAGCGATCGACAACCCAGACTTCTCTGCCATCGACAACATATTCTTCGCAGTATCAAAAGGATAAGGCACATCAAGCGCCTCTGGCTGTGCGCCACAACCCATATGGCTTAATTCATCTTCAGTTACAACAAAACCGCCACCAATAGAATAGAAAACCCGCCGTAGAAGAACAGTTCCATCGGCATCAAGTCCCTCAAACGCGAGCCCGTTGGCATGTCCAGGTAAGGTTATCTTCCATTCAAAGATAAGATCATTACGCAAATCAAATTTATAGGCGGGATGCCCCTCAGGTTGCACCTCCTTTTCACGCTTAACCTTCTCTAGTAGCGGGCTTATACAGTCAGGATCAATAGTGGAGGCGTTTTTTCCCAAAAGCCCCAACGTAACAGCCTTATCCGTGGCGTGACCAATCCCCGTAAAAGCCAATGAACCATAAAGATAGACACGCACATGAGAAACCTTCGCAGGGGATGAACGCAACAAATTCCACTTAACAATCTCTTGCAAAAACATATTAGCAGCAACCATCGGCCCCATCGTATGCGAGCTAGAAGGACCAATACCAATCTTAAAGAGATCAAAAACAGATAAAAACAACGAACACCTCGAAATCAACTAAAAAACCAGGGTACGCGCTTCCTCACCGATTTTACTGATTGCCAAATAAATCAAAACTATATTGCCAAATAAACTAAGAAAATAACGGCAATAAACACAAATGTCGCCCGCCGCGCCACAAGCCAACATCTCTTCTCTACAGCGCTTTCCATAGCCAACCTTCGAAAAACAAACGACGCCCCCGAAAATACTATTCAGACGAGGAGAACGTAGTAAAATAAACATTAACATGCAACACCAAAATGAAACAGGAACAAAAATTCCCTACCCAACTCCTCCTATGTATCTTGAGTTGTCTTATATTCAATAGCAGTAAAAAATATTTTATGAATGAGATTCGGCAAAACGCACAAAATTTTGAATTGGTGCACGTTCAGTATCAAAATTATTTTCTGGAGCACTTGCATCACGGTAACCAAGTGCCATACCGCAAATGACGCATCGATCAAAAGGTATTGATAACAATGTGCGAATTTGTTCATGATAATTGGCAAAAGCAGCCTGTGGGCAAGTATCTAATCCGAATCCGCGCGCTGCCAGCATAATGGTCTGCATAAAAATACCCAAATCAAGCCAACTACCAATTCCCATATCACGATCCATCGTGAACAAAAACCCTACGGGTGCGCCAAAGAATGAAAAATTTCGAGCCTTTTGGCGGAGTATTTTTTCTTGCTCATCTTTCTGAATTCCAAGACTTTTATAGAGGTCTAAACCCACTTTTCGACGTCGAGAAATATAAGGCTCCCTCCACTCACGTGGATAATAATCGTATTCACGCTCTCCTTCTACACCAGACAGCGATAACTGGGAAAGCTCTCGTCCCACTCGTTCCAACACTTCTCCTGTAAGAACAATGACCTGCCAAGGCTGGATATTCGCCCCAGAAGGAGAACGCGCTGCAAGTTTTAGAATTTCTTCGACTATTTTCTGCGAAACAGGCTGATCAGTAAAAGCCCGAATCGATTTTCGCGACAAAATAGATTGAAAAATCCCCTTAGAAGAATCCACCATTTTTGTTTTCTCTCGTCATTTCTTCTCTGTAATAAAAAATAAGTCATTGCTATTTTTAATAATAATCAGTCTCAATAAAAAACCATACTGTTTTCCGCATGATATACTTTTACAAAACAAAAGACTCCCCAGCCCGCTAGCGTTATTAATCAAGTTAAAACGAACTGCCCTTCATAAAAAATGAAATGACTCTTCAAAAGTTAATACTAATATCTTAACTTAGCCAAATTTTCAAACCTCCCAATATTTTCTAAATTGTGCAAAAAGCAACGATACAAAATTTAAACAATCACCTAAAATTCCCGCTCAAATTTACTTATTAGACAACATCTTGACATTTTATTGCCACATTGGAGTGCACAATTCCGCCACTAATTGCGAATTATTTGTGAAAATGGCGTTGAATTGGACACCTAAAGAATTTATTGAAAAATTTATTTCTTTTGATCTAAGAATGAAGTCTTCTCTTTTTTGCAAAAACTCTTTGGGTTTTTTTGTTTTTTCAGTTCCGCGTCACCGCCCCCCGGTCTTTACAATATAGTGAAGCAGATTGGGGATTTCTTTTGAACACTTTTTTGTGTCACTGGACTTTATCTAGTTTTGATTACACACCGCTTTGAATTCCTCGACCCATTCATTATCTTCCCTTAAATATAGCCTGGAATTATAAGACTTATAAAAACCGCTAGCACGGACTGGTAGTTTTCTTTTTTATATCTATAGAGTACCTAGAAGTGAAAATAATTGTATTAAAACTCTCACTGCGGTACAAGATGACACCCGAACGACATCTCCATTATCCAAGAGCAAATAAAAATCATTAGTAGATTCACTGTTTTTCTTCACAAACAGAGAAGTTTTGTTGTTCTGTAAGATAGTACAAATTACATCAGCAGCACATTGATCTTTAGAAATCTTTTCACGACCATCTATCGCTTAGTGCAAAGCTCTGCAATCAGTCATCTCTTCATTGAATAACTCTGCTTCACTCAATTTCACAACAACCACATCTGCAAAAGAAACTATTTTTAGTTTGTTTTTATTTATTCTAATGACTCTCTTACCAATAATAACACCATTTTAAAAGGTAAACTTCCGATTTCATTTTTCATCAAACAATCCACTGCCCCCCTTCTACATCATCCATTGTGAAATTAAAAAATTTTGAAGTTAACTGAAAATTATAAGCCGTTAATGTACCGGTCACAGATTTATGATTCACAACTTTTGTTAAAAGTTTCTTTTGACATTCTATACAAAGGGAAATTTAAAAAATCCCCCCCAAGTACATTTTAAGCATAATGCACTGATCATCGAGAAGTTTATATCTCTTTTATTTCTTTAACTTGGTAAAATATTATGATAACGATAAGTATAAAATCCCTTTATCATATACACACACCCTGTATTTCTTCTACATTCCGCAAGAAATAACTCCGCCATCAAAAAATATTTCGGCTATTTCACTATTTTTTTCTTACCACTTTAAAAGAACACCAATTAACTAAAAAAATCTCTTAAAGATATCGAGTAACCGCTTCTCAAATAACCCACCATTCTCCCTCATAATAAAGTCAACCGATACACTCCGCTTGTTCCACTCGCTTTTTCTAATTTGAGTACATTTAAAACAGACCCCACCCTAGCTTCACGAATAAAAGACTCTATCCGAAGAATAAATGCTAAACACACAAAAATACCCCCCCCTTTTGAACCGTAGCATACCACTCCAACAGACCCCCCCATAACCTAAAACCAATAGGACACCTGATTTTATACTCATACATCCTAGCAGTAGTTTGTACGCATTCAAATTATTTAGCTACAACATCAGTCGCCATATTCGTCAGCATAGCCTTAGCCGCTCCTTCATTGTTGGACTTATACCGCTCGTCTACAATCAAATCGTCACGCACTGAAGCAATACGACGAATCTGAGCGATCGTACCACCCGTACCTGCAGGAATGAGACGACCGACAATAACATTTTCTTTAAGTCCCTGCAGAGTATCAATTTTCCCAGAAACCGCTGCCTCGGTAAGCACTCGAGTTGTTTCCTGAAATGACGCAGCGGAAATAAACGACGGCGTTTGAAGAGACGCCTTTGTAATTCCAAGAAGAATGGGATTACCAGACGCAGGCTTCTTGCCTTCGGAAACCAAATTATCATTGATTTCATCTAATTCAATACGATCAACATGATCGCCTGGAATATAACCAGAATCCCCAGATTCAGTGATCTCAACTTTTTGCAACATTTGACGAACAATAACTTCAATGTGCTTATCATTAATTAAAACACCCTGCAAACGATAAACTTCCTGAATTTCATTAACAAGATAAGACGCCAACGCCTCAACACCCTTAATTGCCAAAATATCATGAGGCGCCGGATTACCATCGAGGATATAATCCCCCTTTTCAATTTGATCACCTTCCTGAAAATGAAACAACTTGCCCTTTGGAATCAAGTATTCCACTTGCTCAAGGGATTTATCATTTGGCTCAATAATGATACGGCGCTTATTTTTATAACCACGACCAAACCGTATCGTACCACTAATTTCAGAAATAATAGCGTGATCTTTTGGATGCCTCGCTTCAAAAAGCTCAGCTACACGTGGCAAACCACCTGTGATATCTTTTGTTTTAGCACTCTCCATAGGTAAACGAGCAATAACATCCCCTGCTTTCACACGAGCACCCAATTCCACAGAAAGAATAGTATCCACCGACATCATATACCGAGCTTCACCCCCTTTATATAACCTGGCTACAACCCCATTCTTTTCATCCGTGTGGATAACAATAGCCGGTTTCAGCTCGGAACCACGTGGATTAGCCCGCCAATCAACAACCAAACGCTTTGTGATACCCGTAGACTCATCCGCCGTCTCTGTAACCGATAAACCGTCAATCATATCTTCAAAGCCGACATAGCCATCAACTTCGGTCAAAACAGGACGCGTATAAGGATCCCATTCTGCTATACGCTGACCACGTTTAACAACATCACCATCATCAACAAAAATATGCGCACCGTAGCTGACACGGTGTACAATGCACTCTTTCCCAGTTTCATCTTTGATAACTACGGCTACATTGCGCCCCATAACGACCGAACGACCCTCTGAATTGCGAACAACATTGCGATTACGAATCTCCACCGTACCTTCATAAGATGCCTCTAAATACGATGAGTCAACAACTTGGGCAGTTCCACCTAAGTGAAAAGTACGCATAGTGAGCTGAGTCCCTGGCTCGCCAATAGACTGAGCTGCAATAACACCAACAGCTTCACCTTGATTAACCGGTGTTCCACGCGCCAAATCGCGACCGTAACACTTAGCACAAACACCAAGACGCGTTTCACATGTTAAAGCAGAGCGAATTTGAACAGATTGAATCCCAGCTTCCTCAATCTTAATAACATCAGCCTCCTCAATCATTGCACCACCCTCAAGAATAACCTCTCCAGAAACTGGGTGCAAAATATCAGTAAGCGCCGTACGACCGAGAATTCTCTGACCAAGAGAGGCAACAATCTGCCCGGCGTCAACAATCGGCTGAATAGTCAAACCCTTGGCAGTGCCACAATCAACAGCTGAAATAATAGCATCCTGAGCGACGTCAACGAGACGCCGTGTTAAATAACCAGAGTTAGCGGTCTTTAACGCAGTATCAGCAAGCCCCTTACGTGCACCATGAGTCGAGTTAAAATACTCATTAACAGTTAGCCCCTCCTTAAAGTTTGAAATAATCGGCGTTTCAATGATCTCACCCGAAGGCTTTGCCATCAACCCACGCATACCAGCCAACTGCTTCATCTGATTAGCAGAACCACGCGCCCCAGAATGCGACATCATGTAGATCGAATTCATCTGCCGTTGACGGCCCGTCTTAGGATCAAACCCAACAGCCTGAATACGCTTCATCATTTCATACGCAACACGATCAGTACATTTTCCCCAAGCATCCACAACCTTATTATATTTTTCACCCTGCGTAATCAAACCGTCATTATATTGTTGCTCATATTCTTTGGCCAACGCTTCTGTTTCAGCAACCAAACGCGATTTACTATCGGGAATAACCATGTCATCTTTACCAAAAGAAATTCCAGCACGACAAGCGTGAGAAAAACCAAGCTGCATGATGCGATCACAAAAAATAACAGTCTCCTTCTGCCCACAATGCCTATAAACCTGATCAATCATTTTGGAAATATTCTTCTTAGTCATCTCTTGATTAACAATATCAAAAGAAATATTCCGATTTTTTGGCAAAAGCTCGCCAATTATCAAGCGGCCAGGCGTCGTATCATAAAGCTTAGGAACCTCTTTTCCTTCTTCATCAATGTTCTTAAAACGACCCTTGATCCTTGTATGGAGGGTTATCACTTTATTTTCCAAAGCATGGTGCAGTTCTCCCATATCAGAAAATGCCATTCCCTCGCCTGGCTCTTTCTCAAAGACAATTGAAAGATAGTAAAGGCCAAGAACCATATCCTGTGACGGCACAATGATCGGTGCACCATTAGCTGGATGAAGAATATTATTAGTGGACATCATCAAAACGCGTGCTTCAAGCTGTGCCTCAAGAGAAAGGGGGATATGAACCGCCATCTGGTCACCATCAAAATCTGCATTAAAAGCAGTACAGACTAACGGATGAAGCTGTATAGCCTTTCCTTCAATCAAAATAGGCTCGAAAGCCTGTATCCCTAAACGGTGCAACGTCGGCGCACGATTTAACAAAACGGGATGCTCGCGGATAACCTCATCTAAAATATCCCAAACCTCTGGATGCTCTTTTTCAACGAGCTTTTTTGCCTGCTTTACAGTTGACGAATAACCCTTTGCATCAAGCCGCGCATAAATAAATGGCTTAAACAATTCAAGAGCCATCTTTTTGGGAAGACCACATTGGTGCAGTTTTAATTCAGGACCCGTAACGATAACAGAACGACCCGAATAATCGACGCGTTTACCAAGCAAATTCTGACGGAAACGCCCCTGCTTTCCTTTCAACATATCCGAAAGTGATTTCAGAGGACGCTTGTTTGCTCCAGTAATCATGCGCCCACGACGGCCGTTATCAAACAACGCATCAACGGCCTCCTGCACCATACGCTTTTCATTACGAACGATAATCCCAGGAGCGCGTAATTCAATCAACCGTTTTAATCGATTATTACGATTTATAACCCGTCTGTAAAGATCGTTTAAATCCGATGTCGCAAAACGCCCACCATCAAGCGGAACCAACGGACGTAAATCCGGCGGAATAACCGGAATCGTCTTCATAATCATCCACTCTGGTCTGTTACCAGACTCAAGAAAATTCTCGACAATCTTTAGCCGCTTAATCAGTTTTTTCTGTTTTAATTCCGAAGTTGTTTCAGACAATTCAACACGCAAATCATTCGCCGTTTTCTCCAACTCCATGCCAGCCAAAAGCTCATAAATAGCTTCAGCACCAATCATAGCCGTAAACTGATCCTCTCCAAACTCATCAACAGCAAGCATATACTCCTCTTCAGAAAGAAGCTGATGCAACTTGAGAGACGTCAAACCCGGTTCAGTCACGATATAATTTTCAAAATAGAGAACACGCTCTATATCCTTTAAAGTTAGATCCAAAAGAGTAGAAATACGACCAGGCAAAGATTTAAGAAACCAAATATGAGCAACCGGAGCTGCAAGCTCAATATGCCCCATACGCTCACGACGTACGCGGGAGAGGGTGACTTCTACACCACACTTTTCGCATATAATACCCTTGTACTTCATGCGCTTATACTTGCCACAAAGGCACTCATAATCTTTAATCGGACCAAATATACGTGCGCAGAAAAGACCATCACGCTCTGGCTTAAAAGTCCTATAATTAATTGTCTCAGGTTTCTTGATTTCACCGTATGACCAAGACAAAATCTTCTCAGGACTCGCTATTGAAATACGAATAGAGTCAAATGTCTGCGCCGATGTCTGAGGATTGAAAAGATTCATGACCTCATGGTTCATGCCGTTCTCCTTCAAAGATTCTTAGAACCCATTATAAAGTTCCCTAATTTCACTACAGACACCGACTCAAAAGCTGTTTCCACTTTCAAAACTGCCTGTTCCATTCCAATAGAAGTTTCTTTTTTAATTTCCCCGAACAACCAGAACGCACCCCCCCAATGCGCTCCATAAATCACTGCTCTACCGTATCAGATGACGCCCGCTGAGCAATAAGTTCACGTGCATCATCAAGTTCGACATCAAGAGCAAGCGAACGCATTTCTTTCACCAACACATTAAAGCTCTCAGGTATACCAGCCTCAAACGTATCGTCACCGCGTACAATTGCCTCATAAACTTTCGTCCGTCCAGCCACATCATCCGATTTAACCGTTAACATTTCTTGCAAAGTGTACGCAGCACCATACGCTTCAAGCGCCCAGACCTCCATTTCACCAAAACGCTGACCGCCAAATTGCGCCTTACCGCCTAACGGCTGTTGCGTAACAAGTGAGTAAGGACCGATTGAACGAGCGTGAATCTTATCGTCAACAAGATGATGCAATTTGAGCATATAAATATACCCCACTGTCACCGGACGATCAAAAGGCTCCCCAGTACGTCCATCATAAAGCGTGACCTGTCCCGAACTATCCAGGCCTGCATCCTCCAACATCGTGTTAATATCAACTTCGTGGGCTCCATCAAAGACAGGTGTAGCTACAGATACTCCCTTCTTCATCTGCAATGCCAACTTGTAGAGACTCTCATTATCATACTGACGCACCGGCTCATTACGATCATTATCGGGGATAAAATCCTCAATACGCTGACGTAAAGGAAGTATATCTCCGGTTTCTTTATAAAAATTCACCAAATCGCCAATTTTTTTACCCATACCCGCACAAGCCCAGCCAAGATGCGTCTCAAGAATTTGACCAACATTCATACGGCTAGGCACACCGAGCGGATTCAACACAATGTCAGCATGCGTCCCATCTTCAAGAAAAGGCATATCTTCTATCGGAAGAATACGCGACACAACACCCTTATTCCCGTGCCGTCCCGCCATCTTATCGCCTGGTTGAATTTTGCGCTTCACAGCCACAAAAACCTTCACCATCTTCATGACACCAGGGGGCATCTCATCGCCTCTTTGGACTTTCTCAACCTTATCCATAAAACGACGCTGCAAAGCTTCTTTTGACTCATCATATTGCTTACGTAAAGCTTCAATTTCATTCTGAAGCTTTTCATCTTCAACAGCAAACTGCCACCATTGCGAGCGTGGATAATGCCCCATAACTGCACTGTCGAGTTTCTCACCTCTTGAAAACCCCTTTGGGCCCTCTACAGCAAACTTACCAGCTAACATATCCGCAAGACGCGCATAAACATTACGATCAAGGATTGACTGTTCATCATCACGGTCCTTAGCCAAACGCTCAATCTCTTCACGCTCGATTGCCATCGCCCGCTCATCTTTTCCAACACCATGACGATTAAAAACACGAACTTCAACAACAGTCCCAAAAGTCCCAGGCGGCATTCGCATAGAAGTATCACGGACATCTGAAGCCTTTTCTCCAAATATCGCACGCAGAAGCTTTTCTTCTGGAGTCATAGGACTTTCACCTTTTGGTGTGATCTTGCCAACCAGGATATCACCGGGCTGAACTTCAGCTCCAATATAAACAATACCAGCTTCATCAAGATTTCTTAACGCCTCTTCCGCAACATTAGGAATATCACGCGTAATTTCTTCTGGACCCAGCTTTGTATCACGTGCAGCAACTTCAAATTCTTCGATATGAATCGAAGTAAAAACATCATCAGCAACTATGCGTTCAGAAAGCAAGATAGAATCTTCATAATTGTAACCATTCCAAGGCATAAACGCCACAAGAACATTCCATCCGAGAGCTAAATCACCAAGATCCGTAGACGGACCATCCGCGATGATATCCCCCTTTTCTATTCGATCACCAACATGCACAAGGGGACGCTGATTGATACAAGTAGATTGATTAGAACGCTGAAATTTTTGTAAACGATAAATATCAACACCGGACTTCGAAGGATCCAAATCTTCTGTAGCACGAATAACAATACGCGTCGCATCAACCTGATCAACAACCCCCCCACGCTTCGCAACAATTGCAGCCCCAGAATCGCGAGCAACCACAGATTCCATTCCTGTCCCTACAAATGGCGCCTCAGTCCGCACAAGCGGCACCGCCTGACGCTGCATATTCGACCCCATCAGCGCACGGTTAGCATCATCATTTTCCAAAAATGGAATGAGAGCAGCAGCAACTGAAACTAACTGCTTTGGCGAAACATCCATCAAATCAATATGACTTCGCGGAGCCATCAAAACTTCACCTGAATGACGGCAAACAACAAACTCTTCTGTAAAACGCCCCTCAGAATCCAACGAAGAATTCGCCTGTGCAACGTAGTGCTTTGACTCTTCCATAGCAGAAAGATAAACAACTTCCGTCGTTACCTTACCATCAATAATTTTGCGATACGGACTCTCAATAAAGCCATATTTATTAACCCGCGCAAACGTCGCCAAAGAATTAATAAGGCCAATATTCGGACCCTCCGGAGTTTCGATAGGACAAATACGACCGTAATGTGTAGGATGCACATCACGAACTTCAAAACCCGCACGCTCACGAGTTAGACCACCCGGACCAAGAGCAGAAAGACGACGTTTATGAGTAATTTCCGATAATGGATTAGTTTGATCCATAAACTGAGATAATTGTGAAGAGCCAAAAAATTCGCGAACAGCCGCTGCTGCCGGCTTCGCATTGATCAAATCTTGTGGCATAACAGTGTCAATTTCAACCGATGACATACGCTCTTTTATTGCGCGCTCCATGCGAAGCAAACCAATGCGATATTGATTTTCCATCAACTCTCCAACCGATCGAACGCGACGATTGCCAAGATTATCAATGTCATCGATCTCACCACGACCATCACGCAGCTCAACCAACATCTTAACAACAGCAAGAATATCTTCTTGACGCAGAATACGAACCGTATCTGGACAATCAATGTCCATGCGTAAATTCATTTTTACACGTCCAACAGCCGAAAGATCATAACGCTCAGGATCAAAAAATAACGAACGGAACATGGCTTCCGCTGTATCCATCGTCGGCGGCTCCCCTGGACGCATCACCCGATAAATATCAAACAACGCATCCTGCCGACTTTCATTTTTGTCTACTTTTAAGGTGTTGCGAATATACGCCCCAATATTCATGTGATCAATGTCAAGAATATTAATTTGATCAGCACCGACCTCAGACAAAACTTTCAGCGTTTTTTCATCAATTTCATCACCAGCTTCGAGATAAATCTCACCTGTCTGATAATTAACTATATCCTCCGCCAAATAAGACCCTAATAAATCATCTTCACTAATCTTAACCGCCTTCAGCCCCTTCTCCGCCAAAGACTTTGCAGTACGAACCGTTAACTTTTTACCAGCTTCAGCAACTACCTCACCACTATCTGCATCTACTAGATCAGAAACGAGCATCATCCCCTTAAACCGGTCAACAGAATAAGGGATGCGCCAACCATCTCCATCCCTTTCATAAGAAACCTTGTTATAAAAAGTGGACAGAATATCTGACGCATCCATACCCAAAGCCATCAATAGGCTTGTAACAGGAATCTTACGCCGCCTATCAATGCGAGCGTAAATAACATCTTTGGCGTCAAACTCTATATCAAGCCACGATCCACGATACGGAATCACACGCGCAGCAAAAAGCAGCTTCCCCGAAGAATGCGACTTCCCTTTATCATGATCAAAAAAGACTCCTGGAGAACGATGCATTTGTGAAACAATAACACGCTCAGTACCATTAACGATAAAGGTTCCATTCGTCGTCATTAAGGGCATATCACCCATATAGACGCCCTGCTCCTTAATATCTTTAATATCCTTTGAACCTGTATCTTCATCGACATCAAAAACAATCAGCCGCAGTATCACCTTTAATGGCGCTGCATAAGTCAAATCGCGCTGACGACATTCTTCAACATCAAACTTCGGCAAATCAAACTCGTAGCCAACAAATTCAAGCATGGCCGTACCAGAAAAATCTGAAATAGGAAATACCGATTTAAAGACAGCTTGCAAGCCTTCATTTGGACGGCCACCTTTCGGTTCCTCAATCATAAGAAACTGATCGTATGACGCCTTTTGAACCTCAATAAGATTCGGCATTTCCGCCACTTCAGGAATTTTACCAAAAAACTTACGTACGCGCCTACGGCCATTGAATTGAGATGTCATCGCCGGGGTCTGAGCCATTGTCGCTCCTCGATCTTTACCCTTCAAGGCAAACTCAACCTCGAAGGCTTTACATCATTAACCTGCACAATCAACCTACATATGCAGACCAGTTCACTTAATGCCCGTTAAGAGCACCATCAAAACACCTTACCAATACCTATCACCCACTTAACTCGAGATACGGCAGATAGATACTAAAACAAAAACTCACACCCAAAACAATTCTCGTACGCTGGGGGGGGAGTTTTACCGACCTCGTTCTCTTTTCTAAAAAGAAAGAGAATGGCGAACACAAATGCCCGCCAGTGATAATTTTACTTAAGCTCAACCTTTGCACCAGCTGCTTCAAGTTGAGACTTAATCTTTTCTGCTTCATCCTTAGATGCGCCTTCTTTAACAGGCTTCGGAGCTCCTTCAACGAGATCCTTAGCCTCTTTAAGGCCAAGCCCCGTAAGAGCACGTACCTCTTTAATAACGTTAATTTTCTGAGCTCCACCCTCAACAAGAATGACATCGAACTCCGTCTTCTCTTCAACGACCGGAGCACCACCAGCACCACCAACAGCAGCAACCGCAACAGGAGCAGCAGCCGAAACTCCCCATTTTTCTTCAAGTAACTTAGAAAGCTCTGCAGCTTCCAAAAGAGTCAAATTAGAAAGATCTTCCACGATCTTTGCTAGATCAGCCATTTTTAAATTCCTTCAATTAAAAAGTTTGAACCATCACTTAAAATTCATCCGAAAAAACAGGAAAGCACCGAGGCCCTCCCATTCACATGAACACAAAACAACCTTAAGCCGCCCTATCCTCCCGGGCATACGCACCAATAACACGCGCAACCTGACCAGCAGGCGCATTAACAATCTGAGCAACACGAGTTGCGGGAGTAGAAATCATACCCACAAGCTTCGCCCGCAATTCATTTAATGACGGCAATGAAGCCAAAGACTTCACGGCATCTACACTCAAATTGATCGCACCCATTGAACCACCAAGAATCACAAATCGATCATTATTCTTCGCAAATTCAACAGCAACTTTTGGCGCCGTAACTGGATCTTCTGAATAAGCAATGAGAGTTTGTCCGGTAAACAAATTCACTATTGATTCAGATCCTGTGCCCTGAAGAGCAATTTTAGCAAGACGGTTTTTGGCGACTCTAACAGCACCACCAGCTTCTCCCATTCTCGAGCGAAGATCGCTCATCTGAGAAACTGTCAGGCCAGAATAATGCGCAACAATGATAGAACCAGACTTCTTGAAAGCCTCATTCAACCACGTAACAAACTCGCGTTTTTCCGCTCTATTCACTACATCTCTCCGTTTAACGGATTTGCCTAAAACAAACCCGCTGGTTACCTTTAATAGCATAAAATACCTTACACCTAATAGCATAAAATACTTCACACCATCGACGAGGATCCTGTCCCCTTTTTCACGAATAACGATCAAAGGCAACCCTGGCTCAAACCCTTTAAGTTTTCTAACTCTACAGCTTTTACCCAGTCTCATGCAGGAACTTTTATTAAGACACTCAACGCATCACCCACAATCTCGGACAGGACATTCCGGAATCCCTCCCGGAACAATCTAAGCTCAATAAAGCCCAGATAGCAAGACATCGATCAAAACCGACACCCAAAAATATAATTCAATAATACTCACACACCCAAAAAAAACAAAACCACAAACCTACCAAGCCTATTCCGAACGAACCGTAGCAGGATCAACCTTAACTCCAACACCCATCGTTGAAGAAACTGAAACACGCCTGACATACTCACCTTTTGCACCTTGCGGCTTAGCCTTAACAACCGCACTAGCGAGAGCTTTAATATTCTCAACTATTTCCTCGACCCCGAAAGAGGCTTTACCTATCCCAGCATGAACAATACCAGCCTTCTCAACACGAAACTCAACAGCACCACCCTTGGAAGCTTTAACCGCACCAGCGACATCAAGCGCTACGGTCCCAACTTTCGGATTCGGCATCAAACTCCGCGGACCAAGAATCTTACCAAGACGACCAACGAGTGGCATCATATCTGGAGTCGCAATACAACGATCAAAATTAATCACACCGCTGCTAATACTCTCAAATAAATCTTCCGCTCCCACGATATCTGCACCGGCAGATTCAGCTTCCCTGGCTTTATCTCCACGCGCAAAAACGGCAACACGAACATTTCGTCCAGTCCCATTAGGTAGATGAGCGACGCCCCGAACCATTTGATCTGCATGACGAGGATCAACCCCCAAATTCATTGAAACTTCAATCGTCTCATCAAATTTAGCAACTGCACGCTCTTTAACCATAGTGACAGCATCCGCCAAAGCATAAAGCTTATCAAACTCAACACCTTCACGAATATTTTTTATCCTTTTCGCAATTCTTCCCATAACATTAGCCCACAACTTCCAGACCCATAGAGCGAGCAGAGCCTTCAACCATACGCATTGCCGCCTCAATATCATTTGCATTAAGATCTTTCATCTTCATTTCCGCAATCGAATGAATTTTATCACGAGAAATCTTACCCACAAAAACCTTCCCAGGCTCTTTTGAGCCAGATTTTAAATCCGCTCCCCTCTTCAACAAAAACGACACAGGAGGAGTTTTTAAAGAAAACGTAAAAGACTTATCCTGATAATAAGTTATAATCACAGGAACCGGCGAACCCTTCTCAACATCCTGCGTAGCCGCATTAAACGCCTTACAAAACTCCATAATGTTTATACCGCGCTGACCAAGAGCAGGACCGATAGGTGGAGACGGAGTAGCAGAACCCGCAGGAACCTGCAATTTTAGTTGACCTATAATTTTCTTTGCCATAACAATTCGCCCTTATTTATTAATGCACCGGCAATCCGCTTCACCAACTACCCACTGCAGCTGCACAACCCCGATCACAAAAACCAACAAAAAAAAACACACTCACCTCCCGCGGTGTCACCAAAAAAAATGATTAAATCACCCCAAACAAATCATAGCTTCTCAACCTGACTAAACTCCAAATCAACAGGCGTAGGACGTCCAAAAATCAGTACCTCAACCTTAAGGCGAGAACGCTCCTCTTCAACCTCTTGAACGACACCATTAAACGAAACAAAAGGACCATCAGCAACACGAACCTGCTCACCAACCTCAAACAGCACAGAAGATTTTGGAGATTCGACACCTTCCTGAACTTGCCTGAGGATCTGCTCAGCTTCTTGATCGGAAATAGGAATAGGACGTGAATCAGAACCCAAAAAACCCGTCACCTTCGGAGTACTTTTAATGAGGTGATAAACTTCATCCGTTAATTCAACACGAAGCAGGACATAGCCAGGAAAAAACTTACGCTCACCATCAACCCTTCGACCACGGCGCACCTCAACAACACGCTCAGTCGGAACAAGAATCTTCTCGAAAAGATGATCAAGGCCCTTCTGCCTCGCCTCCTTGGCTATAGCCTCTGCTACCTTCTTCTCAAAATTTGAATAGGCCTGAACGATATACCAACGAGCAACCACGATCACACTTCCCTGCATTACATCAACTAAAAAAATACTTCAGAAGATCAATACCCTGCCACATAACAAAATGTATAACCTGATCCACAACAAAAAAGAAAGCCGAAGCCAACGCGGTCACCAACAACACCATAAAAGTAGAAACTACAGTCTCGCGACGTGTAGGCCACTTCACTTTAGCTGTCTCTGCATAAACTTGCTTAAAAAAGGAAATCGGATTGGTTTTAAACGCCATCAGTCACACTATACTCTTTTTTTAATCCCACCGTGATCAACACAACAAACAGAGAAAACAAAAATACAAAAAAAACAATCTCCAACCTCATGTGACTCCATCACCCCCTATCCAATAACGATTCACACACAAAAAAACAAGCCCCATAGAAAAAAAAGCGAAAGAAGCAACCATTTCATCTTTCACCAAAAAAAACCGACACTTGGCAGGGGCAGCAGGGTTCGAACCCGCGACCTGCGGTTTTGGAGACCGCCGCTCTACCAACTGAGCTATACCCCTATTTCACAAAACATCCCAGATACAGACCCAAAAAACCATTACTACTCAATAATTTTAGAAACGATACCTGCACCGACAGTACGACCACCTTCACGAATAGCAAAACGCAATTTTTCTTCCATTGCAATCGGAACAATCAAAGAAACATCCATAGCAA
>NZ_JAYMZI010000005.1:0-72412 GCF_037070845.1 Bartonella numerosa | reverse complement strand
ATTATAAATAATCAATATTTAGAATAATTTTTTTACGTTCTTTACAGAATCATGTGATCATTTTATTTGTTAAGAGGAAACTGATTAGCAATTTAAATAAAATAGGAGGGTGTGGTGAATGCTAATGAAATAAAAAAACTCGATAGTTATTTAAAAAGCACATTCCAAAATTCAGCACTACAAGTAAGAGGACGACCTAAAAAGAGCGATTCTTGTGAGGTTTATATTGGGGATGAATTCTTAGGTATCATCTATCGAGATGAAGATGAGGATGAATTATCCTATAATTTTTCTATGGCTATATTGGACATTGACCTTGAAAGTTAGAAAATTATTGAATGAAGAAAACCTTCATTCAGTGAAGGTTTATATAAGCTTTAATTCTTTAAAACTTGTGTGGTTATTGCGTCCGATGATGATGTGATCGTGGATAACAATTCCCAGTGCATTTGCTGCGTCTTTTAATCTGTATGTCATTGATATGTCTGCTTGGGAAGGTGAAGAATCTCCGGAAGGATGATTGTGGATTAAGATAAGCCCTGATGCGGACAATTCTAAAGCTCGAGAAATAACTTCGCGAGGGTAAACAGGAGTATGATCAATCGTTCCAACCTGTTGCACTTCGTCAGAAAGAAGGCCGTTTTTCTTATCAAGAAACAAAATGCGAAACTGTTCACGTGTCTCATGAGCCATGACAGCCTTACAATAGGCCAATACTTTATCCCACGATGAAAAAATATCACGTTTACGTAGCTCTGCTCGAGCAAGACGTCCCGCAACATCTAAGATAATCCTTAAGTCTGTTGCCGTCTCTGGACCACATCCCTGAATTTCTTGAATTCGACGAGAATCCGCCCCCAATACCTCAATTAAAGAGCCAAAACGTTCCATTAACCTCTTAGCTATAGGCCTCGTATTCGCTCGGGGGATAGTGCGAAAAAGCAATAATTCGAGGTATTCATAATCTTCGAGTCCGTTTCCTTTTGTCTTTAGGTAACGTGCACGTAGACGTTTGCGATGTCCTAGATAATAGTTCTGTGTTTGTGAATTTTTCTGAGTCTTTTCATTTTTTTGTTTTGATATTGGGGCCGATGGAGAACTTGGTGTTGATGCAAAATTCTTACTTTGGCTGTCTCCCTTTTTATTTGATTTTTTAGCCATGATATTTCTGTATTTACTCAAGAGTATGAATTTGGGATATAAAAAATATCTTTAGGAGATTGTGTAAAGATTTCATATCCTTTGTTTGTCACACCTATAGTATGCTCATATTGTGCGGTCAGCGACCTATCGCGCGTAACGGCGGTCCAGCCATCGGATAAGATTTTAACATGTGGTTTACCAAGATTTACCATGGGCTCGATTGTGAACATCATGCCTTGTTTGAGTTCTACTCCTTCTCCAGGATTCCCATAGTGTAGAATATTCGGAGCGTCATGAAAAAGTTGACCGATTCCGTGTCCACAAAAATCTCTCACGATTGAACAACGTTCAGACTCAGCATAGCGTTGAATGGCCGCGCCGATATCACCTGTAGTCGCTCCGGGTTTGACTACAGAAATCCCTCTCATGAGGCTTTCATGCGTTATTTTCAGTAAGCGTTCTGCAGCTCGCCTAATTTTGCCAACAGGATACATACGGCTCGAATCTCCATGCCAACCATCAAGTATAAAGGTGACATCAACATTAACAATGTCTCCCTCTTGTAAGAGTCTTTCATTTGGGATACCGTGGCAAACAACGTGATTAATGGATGTGCAACAGGAATGGCTGTATCCATGATAATTTAAGTCAGCTGGCAAAGCTCCTCGATCAGCACCAAAAACAAATACAAAATCATCAATTTCTTGGGTAGTAACGCCGGGTTTAATTATATCTACAAGCGCATCTAAACATTCCGCAGCAATACGACCAACTTCCCGCATTTTGGCAAAGGCGTGGTCGTCAAAGATGCGAATCTGTCCATTAAGTTTCAAGGGTACTTTGTTGTATTCGACGTAATCAATCATTTTATTTTCTATTTTCTATTTTTACTCGGTGAATCGGAAAAATACCTTTTGTATTTACTTGACATTTTACAGCAAAAAATTCTACCCCTGATTTTTTCGCTAAGTCAAATTTACATCCGTAAATGGGGTCAAGATCATGGCAAATTGCAAAAGTTCCGCAGTCTTCCCTTTGTATGACGTAAAGCATGGCGGCTCGCTTACCTTGTTGCACAATTTTTATAAGCTCATCAAGATGACGCGCGCCGCGTTTTGTTTCGGTGTCAGGAAACTCCGCTAAACCTTTCTCGCGAACATAGTGGACATTTTTGATTTCTAGGTAACAGTCAGGGAGAATGCTGTCACAAAGGAGAAAGTCAATGCGAGATTTTGTGCCGTAGCGTTGTTCTTTCAAGATCGTCTCATACCCGCTTAATTCAGGTAATAGACCGCTTTGAATTGCTTCTATCGCGAGCGTGTTAGGTAAGATTGTATTGACTCCAATCAAGGTATTATCTTTTTCGACAATCTCCAATTGATATGCGTATTTTCGTTTCGGATTATTGTTATGAGAAAGCCAAACATTCGATCCGGGAGTTGTCAGTCCAAGCATCGATCCTGTATTAGGAACTGATACCGTGAAGATGTTCCGGCCATCTTGTGTAACGTCTGCGAGGAAACGTTTGTAACGGCGAACGAGCCTTGCAGGAAAAAGTTCAGTGGCAAATAGCATGTTCCCTTTTAAAATGCATTATGCCACAATTCAATTAAAATTATAAATTTCGATGACCGGATTTTAGGAGATGAAGGTACGCCAAGGATATACCGATGTGAAAAGGCTCAAAGAGGCTTGCGTAACATAAAAAAGTAGAATTTTTTACAATTTGTTGTTTGCATCTTTTAACCCGCTTAGAATCTCTAATTTTGTTTCTTCTTTTGTTTAAAATGAGGTAAAAGTGTCCGTAACGTGGTAAAAATTGGTGATAAAAGTTTACTTTATATTTTTTGAAAAGGTTAAATCGGTAAAAAATAAGCAATGATAAAGCATAGTTCATAAAATTTTAGGTGAAATCGATGGCTGGAACAAACAAAAATCGTGAAAACTTAACAAAAGGCCCGATTATCATTTTAGTTGAGCCGCAACTACCGGAAAACATCGGTATGGTGGCAAGAGCGATGGCAAATTTTGGACTCTCTCAACTTCGATTAGTTAAGCCTCGGGAAGCATTTCCAAACGAAAAAGCCAAAGCTACGGCTAGTAGGGCTGATCATGTAATCAATAATGCTGTAATCTTCGATACATTACGCGATTCAATTAGAGATTTGCACTACGTTTTTGCTACAACAGCGCGTGAAAGATGCGGTTTCAAAACTGTAAAAAGTGCTGTTGAAGCAGCCAGTGTATTGCGTCAACGTGAAAATATTGGGCACAATACAGGAATTTTATTTGGTAGAGAAAGATGGGGATTGGAAAACGACGAAATTAGCCTCGCTGATGAAATCGTTACTTTTCCAGTTAATCCTGCTTTTGCGTCACTTAATATCGCGCAAGCAGTCCTCCTCATGTCTTATGAGTGGATGAAATCGGGTTTGAATGATGTGAGTGACACAGCTTTTCGTGCAGAGAAAACGCAGCCTGCCAACAAAGAAATGTTTCATGGTTTTTTATCCCAATTAGAAGATGCATTGGATATTCGCGGGTATTTTAGACCTCAAGAACGTAAAGAGATAATGGTTGCAAATGTGCGTTCTGTTTTTACACGCGCCAATTTTAGTGAATCAGAGGTTTGCTTGCTACGAGGGATTATATCTTCACTAGACCATTTTTCTCCCAAATTTCCGAGGGGTAGCAGAGCACCAGAAAATATTGATCGCAAAAAAAATCAAAGTGAGCGTAAATGTTGATGGTTGAACAGCCTATCCTTTTTTTTGATAGTGGGGTCGGAGGTCTGACTGTTTTACGGGAGATGCGTGTCCTTATTCCTGAAGCGCAGTTCATTTATGTTGCTGATGACGCAGGGTTTCCTTATGGAACTTGGGAAGAAAATGCCTTAAAGGAGCGCGTTATAAAGATTTTTAGAAATCTTTTAACGCTTTACAGCCCTGGTTTGTGCATAATCGCTTGTAACACCGTTTCTACAGTGATGATAGGGATTTTGCGAGAAAAGTTTCCGCACATCCTTTTTGTTGGAACGGTTCCTGCGATTAAAGTGGCAGCTAAGAAAACAAAGTCTGGACTTATTTCCGTTCTTGCCACTCCCGGGACGGTTAGGTGCGCGTATACACACGAATTGGTTAGTTCTTTTGCTGAACAGTGTCATGTTCAGCTTGTTGGGAGTATGAAACTTGCCGAATTCGCTGAAAGTTATTTACGTGGAAAACCCGTTAATTCTAAAAAAGTGCGTGATGAAATTTTGCCATGTTTTGTCGAGAGAAGTGGGAAGCGTACTGATGTCATTGTGTTGGCCTGTACGCATTACCCTTTCTTGATTGATTTATTGCGTGAGCAGGCTTTATGGCCAGTGAAATGGATTGATCCAGCAAAGGCTGTTGCTAAGTATGCGAGGTCGCTGTTGCCAGGAAAAATATGTCAGCAGAATGTAGTGAAGCATAAAAATTTTGCGTTATTTACGTCTCAGAATGTAACTCTTTTGACCGAACGTTTATTAAAAGGATTTGGCTTAGATGTAACGAAAGGAGTTGACTTTGGTTTATAAAGTGAATAAGTCTGCTTTGGGTTTTCTTTCGAGAAAATTTCGTTAGTTGACGTGTCCCGCGGGCGGTTCTGCGTATTGCGTTCTGGAGCGCCCTGTCGGTCTTCGTATTTGGGGGCAGAGGAGGGCGCGTTTCCTTGGGCGTGGTAGAATTTTTTTAGAGGAAATGCGATGAGTAAACGCGAAACAACAAAGTATAAAATTGATCGTCGTATGGGAGAAAATATTTGGGGTCGCCCGAAATCTCCTGTTAATCGCCGTGATTACGGTCCGGGTCAGCATGGTCAGCGGCGTAAAGGGAAGCTGTCTGATTACGGTGTGCAATTGCGCGCTAAGCAGAAATTAAAGGGATTTTACGGCGACATTTCGGAGAAACAGTTCCATAAAATTTATGAAGAAGCTTCCCGTCGGCGTGGTGATACAGGTGAGAACTTTGTTGGACTTTTAGAGTCGCGTTTGGATGCTATCGTTTATCGCGCGAAATTTGTACCTACAATTTTTGCCTCTCGTCAGTTTATTAACCACGGTCATGTTAATGTGAATGGCCGGCGCACGAATATCCAATCATATCGCTGTAAGCCGGGTGATGTAATTGAAGTTCGCGAGAAGTCAAAGAAACTCGTTTTGGTTTTAGAGTCTGTGCAGTTAGCGGAACGTGATGTTCCTGAGTATATTGAAGCAGATCATGACAAGATGAAAGCTACATTTACCCGCGTTCCTGCCCTTACGGATGTTCCTTATGCCGTGCAAATGGAACCGAATTTGGTTGTTGAGTTTTATTCTCGCTAGATGTTTGTGAGGTATTTCTATCTCCATTTCATTCTTATATCGGAGCCGTTGCACTGTCTTTGTTTCTTGTTCGCTTGTGGGTAGCGGTTTTTGAGGTAGTGATGTCAGAGGGTCTTTCCTGGACATGCTAGAGTGTTAGGGTTTTCGTGTCTGTCTCTCATGTCCGCTTATGATTTGGATCAAGTGCGTGGCCCAGTCTTTTCGCAATCTCTGTGGCCTTGTGTGCTGTCGCGAAGTGGTTGTTGTGCGTGTAGTATGTTTTTGCCTGTCGTGTAGACTACGGCATTGTAGATGGTGTTTCAACTGAATATTAAGCGATGGAAAAAAGCGTAGATAAAGCCAATTGTTCCGCAGAGGAAGTGGAGAGCTGTCATCCGATATTTCGGGCTGCACCTTCAACTGTTGAGTTCAATAAGTTACGTAAACGGCTTTTGCGCCATGTACGGCAAGCTTTTGATGATTTTTCTATGCTTTCTTCGGGAAAAAAGTGGCTTGTTGCTTTGTCGGGCGGAAAGGATTCTTACGGCTTGCTGGCGCTCCTTTTGGATTTAAAGTGGCGCGGTCTTTTGCCAGTTGAAATTTTGGTATGTAACCTCGATCAGGGACAACCAGGATTTCCAAAACATGTTCTTCCTAATTTTTTGAGCTCTTATCAAATCCCGTACCGTATTGAATATCAGGATACCTATTCAGTTGTCACAGATAAATTGGCGCATACGCAAACGTACTGTTCTCTCTGTTCTCGATTACGGCGTGGAAATTTGTACCGCATTGCACGCGAAGAGGGATGTTCTGCATTAATTCTCGGACATCACCGCGATGATGTTCTAGAAACGTTTTTTATGAATCTATTTCATGGTGGGCGGCTGGCAGCTATGCCCGGAAAACTTCTTAATGATGAAGGAGATATTTTTGTTTTACGTCCTCTCGTTTACGCTGCGGAAGAAGATATAGAAAAATTCTCTCAAGCAATGCAATTTCCTATTATTCCTTGTGGACTTTGCGGAAGTCAAGACGGTTTGCAAAGAAATGCGATGAAGGAAATGTTAAGAGACATTGAAAAGAAGATGCCAGGACGTAAGGATACGATGATTCGTGCTTTAACAAATGTCCGTCCTAGTCACTTACTTGATACAAAGATCTTTAATTTTAAAAATTTGCATGAAAGTTGAATATGACCAGAGGCGGGTCGTAATTTCTTCATAACTTTAAGCTGTAATGAAGGTATTACTAACAAAAAATAGAAAAGAACCGCGTGGAGTAATTCGTAAGAGACAATAAAAATTTATTCTAAAAATAAAAAGTCAAAGTTTGCTACATTAAGAGAGGAGTTATGGTGCTGTTTCGTACTTTTCGTGTCAGTTTGTCCCGGATGTTCGATTTTTTCCTATGTTACCAACTTAATGTGCAGAACAAACAATAAGAACTAACATATTGATTATAAAAAATATTAAAAATTTTCTATCATCCTAAGTATCCTAAAATTTATTTTCTTTGCAAAGGAAAGGTTTTTGTACCTATCACCCAATGTTGGTGGCATGTAGCAAGTTTTTATAAAATAAATTAATCCAGTAAAAAAACAACGATGAGAAAGACAAAGCGTAAATTCCCTCAATGTAGAGAGTTAGAATTTCAATGTTTAGTACAGCAAAACATAGCGTATATGGTGAGAACTTTGGCACTTTGTCATGATTATTTTTTTTACGATTCCAGCAACACATTAGAATGCTAGAAAACAACTGATTTAGGAAATTACTAATACACGTCCAGCTTGCCATCACAGCTCTTATATGAAATTTGTAATCTTTATCAAACTACTTAGAATCCACAACCAAGTTCTATCTCTAAAAAAATAAAATCAACACAGAACGCTACCGTGATGAGCACTACTTGTTTATATATTTGATAAAAAGCGCTGAATAACACTTTTATAATTTGAAGAAAATACCAATTTGTTTTTCGTTAAACATATACAAAAAAGTACTAAATAGCGCTACACAAGAATGCGCTCAGGATATCTCAGGTAGCGTTTTGCTTCCATACTTTCAATATTTTCTGATAAGTCCCACAAGTTTACCTTGTATTTGTACACGTTCCGGCTCGTACGTGCGGGCTTCGTAATGAGGATTTGCAGCCTCTAGCGCGATAGATGCTCCTTTACGTTGGTATCGTTTTAGAGTTGCTTCTTTTTTATCAATATATGCAACGATAATTTCACCTGATATGGCTACATTTTGACGTTTAATAATTATAGTATCTTTATCGAAAATGCCAGCTTCACTCATAGAATTATCTTTGACTTGTAAAGCATAGTGCTCACCTGAACCAATCATACACTGGGGCAAAGAAAGTGTATTTATTTTTTGCAATATAGCGGAAATCGGAACCCAGGCAGCGATTCGGCCCATGACAGGAATGGTAATATTTTTTTTACCTTCCTTTATTTCTGTTATACTAGGAGAGATTTTACAAGTCGAAGAAAAATTAAGTTCTATTTTGCCAGGAAAACGAACAACTTCCATTGCGCGGGCTCGGTTAGGCAAGCGGCGTATAAAACCCCGTTCTTCTAGGGCTGTAACAAGCCTGTGGATCCCAGATTTTGAGGCAAGCTCCAACGCGGTTCTCATCTCATCGAATGAGGGAGATACACCAGTTTTTTTTATATGATTATAGATGAACAAGAGTAGCTCATATTGCTTACATGTTAGCATTAAATGTTCCAATAAAAAAGCCGTCTAGGTATTTTTTAGTTAATTTACAAAACTTTACATACACATTATATCTTATCATTTACTTTTATAAGCAATAATAAATTAAAATTTATATTATTTATTAGTTCATCGTAGTTATAAATAAAATTTTATAAATGATTTTATTGTAAAATATATCTAAAGTTTAATTCTTTTCAAAGAAATACCGAAAAAATAACATCTTCCCAATTGAAGTAACAATCTCTTAAATACCTATCGACAATATCTCTCACGTATTCGCTCTGTTATTTTGCGAAAACGATAACATACATATACTTTCTTCCCTTGCATCTATTTTGTTCAAAGCCTCTGCAATTATATGCATTCTAATTATTGTCAATAGGTTTGAGCTGTTAGTTGTTTTTATCTGAATTTTAAAAGAAAGATCTGCATACATAGTGGCAATGAGAAGGAAAAATTAAAAAAAATATTAATAACTAAAATAAAGGACAATATTTCTTTTAAAAGGTGTTGACCAAATGAAAAGTCAACCGTATGTTTCACTCACTTTCTGCAAGCGGTACAGCTTGTTTGAGAGCGCGTAGCTCAGCCGGTAGAGCAACTGACTTTTAATCAGTAGGTCCAGGGTTCGAATCCCTGCGCGCTCACCATCCGTTTTTGTATGTGATTCTATAAACTTTTAGGCACACATCGGTGCCGACCTTTGGCTGTACGTTCTCTTTTTCATTGATTAGCGCAATCCATTGCCATCTGTTAGGACGTGTATTGTTCATTTGCGATTCACGCTAACATATTGATTCTTTTGTATTTTAAAGTATTAAAACGTATAGTTAGATGGTGTACACTTTTTTCGGTAATAACAAAAATGGTTAAAATTATATTAACCTCTTGATAAAAAGTAAATTTTAAGCATACCATGAACGTCGAAAAGGGGTAGTTTATGAATATAAGTTTTTGTCGTTTACGAAAAATGCGGTTTGTTTTTCTTCAGATAAATAATCGACATAAATAAGCGGGATGATAAATGTTTAAAAATAAAAAAAAAAGTACTTCTATCATTAAGTCGGCATCTCAAACTGCCATTATAATAGCTATTTCCCAATTATTAGTATCCTGTAGTACGAGCAAAATAGCGCAATTTGCAGCAAAAAGTTCTGATCATAATGAGATAAGTGAGGTGAAGACCGTTTCCAAACCTAAAAAGGTTTCAAGCAAACGAGATATCAAAAAGATTCCGGACAAACAAAATAAAACGAAAAAAAATAGTATCGGGTATGCTACTGTTGGTAAGCCATACAAAATAAAGGGGAAGTGGTATTATCCTCAACGTGATCCGGCTTATAAGCGTGTAGGGGAGGCATCATGGTATGGCGGGTATTTTCATGGGCGTTTGACTGCGAATGGTGAGATTTATGACATGAATCTCTTGACGGCTGCTCATCCGACGATGCCTTTGCCTAGTTATGCTCGTGTTACTAACCTTGAGAATGGATCTTCTATCGTCGTTAGAGTGAATGATCGCGGTCCCTTTATGAAAGATCGAATCATCGATTTATCGAAACAGGCTGCGACAATGCTTGGTTATGCGAATGCAGGTGTAACAAATGTTGAAGTGGAATATATATCTGAGGCACCCATCGGTTACTATGACGGCGCTTACTTAACGGCTTCTTATAGGTTTGGAGATCCAGGGGCATCTTTGTTGGCTTTATCAAGAATTCCGAGAGAAAAGCAAGGCATTATAGCAGAAGAACTTAATACAAACAGTCAAGAAGGCTTAATTAAAGTTGGAGTTAAACAAAGAATCTTAAATGGGGCTGATTCACTGAAATTGCCGGAGGTAGGTCCTATTTTGATTAATAAGCCCATTTCATTTGACCAAGTTGCTTTTGCGAATAAGAAATTTTAAAAAGCAAGGACAAGTTAGTTTCAATTGTTTTAAAGAACGGTGTGCTGTGCTGACTTTCTATCTATAATTTCTCTATGATAGGATAGATATCAAAAAAGGGTGCACGAGTTGTTCCTTTATTAAAAAAAGAGATCAGGCGTTGTTGTAATTGCAAAATAGGTACTACTTAAGGATCTATCGCGCTTTTGGTGTGTTAGTTTTCTGAAGTAGTGTTTATGCGAAAAACAGATGCATTCCGCTGATTCGCTTTCGCATTATGGATGGAGGGCGTGCTAAGCTGGCGACCTCCTTTCTGTACGTGCTCTCGTGCGGGTGGTTTTTGTGCCTGTTTTTCAGCAGTGGGGGGATTGGCTTGTGCATGCAACGTTAAGAGTTTTATTTATATTATTTTTTTTTACGCTGATGTCGTATAGGCAGGGGAAAGCGCAAGATTTTCACACTTCCGCGTCACAATTATTGCTAGTAGACGATGAAACAGGAGCAATTCTTTTTGAAAAGCAGGGGGACGTTGCTTTTTTTCCCGCTTCGTTGGTAAAATTAATGACTGCTGAGATTGTATTTCATAAATTGAAAGAAGGAGCATTGAGCAGCACGAAAACATTTAAAGTAAGTGAAAATGCTTGGCGTATGGGTGGGGCGCCTTCGGGAATGACCACTATGTTTGCGAAAATAAAAACAGAAGTTAGCATTTCTGATCTTTTGCGGGGTTTGATTATTGTTAACGGGAACGATGCGGCCATCGTCTTAGCCGAAGGGATATCAGGAAATGAGGAAGACTTCGCAAAATTAATGAATCAGCGAGCTAAGATACTCAAATTGTCGCACAGCCACTTTGTCAATGCAACAGGACTTCCTGAAGAAGGGCAGTTTGTGACACCGCGCGATATGATAGCATTGGCGCGTCATATTGTTCACGAATATGCTGATTACTATGCTCTTTATCGTGAACCCCATTTTACTTGGAATAAAATTTTTCAGCGTAACAAAAATCCCCTTATAGCCAAAAAAATTGGGGTAGAGGGATTCGGCTTTGGTTACAGTGAAAAAGAGGGCTTTTCAATGGTCGTTTCTATTTTGAAAAATCATCGGCGTCTTTTTTTGGCAATCAATGGTCTGCGGGACGGTAAAGGACGCACAAAAGAAGTAGAACGCATTCTTCAATGGGGAATCGAAGCTTTTGATCTTAAAACAGTTTTTGCAAAAGGAGAGACGGTTGGTCGCGCATCCGTGTACGGTGGATCACAAAATTTTGTTCCGCTCATTGTTAAAGAACCGGTGAGTTTTATGCTTTCAAATGAAAAAAAAAATAATGTTAAAGCGAAGATTAAATATCGTGGTCCACTGAAAGCTCCTGTATTTTTTGAGCAACGTGTTGGTGTTATCCAAATTTTAGAAGGTGAAAGGATTCTTCTTGAAAAGCCAGTTTTTGCCGGAGTCGACATTCAGGAGGGAGGATTTTTTGCCAAAGTGAAAGATGCATTGTATGAAATTACAATTGGGTGGTTACGAAAAGTATTTGTGGTACACGCTTAAATAATAAATAAGATTAAGGGGTGATACGTGCCTGGTTATTTCATTACATTTGAAGGAGGGGAAGGAGCAGGAAAAACAACTCAGGTTTCTTTGCTTAATCAATATCTCCACAGCAAAGGCTATAACGTTGTCACAACACGAGAACCTGGGGGAACTATCGGTGCAGAGATAATGCGCCACGTTTTGTTGACAGGTCAAACACGAGATTATGGGCCGATAATGGAGGCGGTTTTGCTAACAGCAGCGCGTTCTGATCATGTTTCCGAGCTTATTACACCTTCTCTGCAAAAAGGCAAAATCGTTTTATGTGATCGATTCATAGATTCCACGCGTGTTTACCAGGGGCTCAACAATATGATAAGCCCTTCCATTCTTTCTACTCTAGAATCTATCGCCACAAATGGGATAATGCCAGATTTAACATTTTTATTGGACGTACCAGCAGAGTACGGTGTAAAACGTGCAGATTTGCGAAGAAAAAAAACAGAAACAGCCGACTATTTTGAAAAAGACGAGCTGAACATTCAGGAACAAAGACGTCGAGCTTTTCTTCAGTTAGCAAAACAGGAACCTCATAGATTTCGTGTGATTGATGCGACTGGAGAAGTGGGGATTATCGCGCAAAAAATAAAAGACATCTTTGATCAAATAGTATTGGGTCATTTCTAATGAAAAACAATATGAGTTTCTTAAACAAACAAGATGATAACGATGCAATTTTTTTTCCTTCACAAAATGGCACAATTTTTGGCCATGAAGGTATTCGTCATTTTTTAGCAAAAATGCGTGAGAGTGGGCGTTTGCATCATGCATTATTGCTTGAAGGAGAGCGCGGTATTGGAAAAGCTACACTGGCATTTCACTTTTCTTGGAACATTTTAAGCTCTCAAAAAGGTGGTTTTCTCCAACCTGATTGTAGTTCAGTTATATGGCGCCAAATTGTGCAAGGCAGTTGTCCTGGTTTTTTGCATATCTCGCGTCGCTTTGATTTGAAAACGCAAAAATTGAGAACAGGTATATCCATTGATGATATTCGAGATGTTATTCGCTTTTTAAATCAAACGTCTCAGGACGGGGAGTGGCGCATTGTCATTATTGATTCTGCTGATGATCTCAACAAAAACGCGGCTAATGCAATACTCAAAATGCTCGAAGAACCTCCTGCAAAGGCTTTATTCATTATCATTACACACTCTTCAGGAAAACTGCTTCCGACAATTCGTTCACGGTGTCAACGGATATTCTTGCAACCATTACACGATAATGAGATGAGAGAGTTTATAAAAAATGTTTCTTATAATCGAGAAAAAACCGATGCAATTGATGAAAAAACTATTGAGACGATCATCCGAAAATCTGAGGGAATTCCCCGAAGAGCAGCCCTATTGATTTGTCATGAAGGACTCAAAATTACTGAAACTATCGATTCTCTTTTGGGTCAACCAATTTGCAACGTTGCTGCAGTACATGCTTTTGCGCAGACATTTAGCTCTCTTTCCTCAACTATCCAATTTCAGCAATTTTGTGATGAAATTCTTGATAAAATTCAAAAAAAAGCTCTCATGCTCGCCGAAATGAAAATGTTTGCTTTTTCTAAAAAGTTTGCACAAACCTGGCAAGAAATTCATCAAGAAATGGAGGAGGTACGATCGTTTAATATTGACAAAAAGCAATTCGTTATCAATTTGCTTTTTAGAGTGCATAGGATATTTCGGGAAAGTAAGCTTTTCCCGTGACAATGTGATTGTTAAGCGTTATGTCATTATATCTTCATGTGCGTTTACGATAGGTATGACATGCGCGACACCTACTACATAACAACTCCAATTTTCTATCCTAATGGTACTCCACATATTGGGCATGCCTATACCGCAATTGCAAGCGATAGCTTAGCACGGTTTCATAGGCTGGACGGAAGAGATGTATTTTTTCTGTCTGGTACAGATGAGCACGGTCTAAAAATGCAACAAACAGCGGAATCGTTGAGCATGACGCCTAAACAGCTCGCAGACCGTAACAGTGATGCGTTTCGGAGAATGCTCTCGGTATTAAATTGCTCTAATAATGATTTTATTCGTACGACAGAGGATAGACATCACCAAGCTTGCCAGATAATTTGGAAAAAGATGGAAGCTAGTGGTGATATTTATCTTGGCCGTTACAGTGGTTGGTACTCAGTTCGTCAGGAAGCATATTACGAAGAAAAGGACACTGAAATTGGAGAGGACGGAATCCGCCGCGAAAAAGAATTGAACTCTCCGGTTGAATGGAATGAAGAGGAAAGTTATTTCTTCAGACTGTCCCGTTACGGAGAATCTCTCCTTGAATATTATAACCGGAACCCTGATTCTATCGCTCCTATTGAACGGCGTAATGAAATTGTCAGATTCATAAAATCAGGACTAAAGGATATTTCTATTTCACGAACAAGTTTTAATTGGGGTATTCGCGTCCCAGGAAATCCAAAGCATGTGATGTATGTGTGGGTTGATGCACTCACTAATTACCTTTCAGCGATTGATTTTTTTGATAAAGATTCAAAAAACCGCGTTTTTTGGCCTGCAAATGTCCATATCATTGGTAAAGATATTACTCGTTTTCATGCGATATACTGGCCAGCATTTTTAATGTCTGCAGGAATTGAGTTGCCTAAACGTATTTTTTCCCATGGTTTTCTGCTTAATCGTGGTAGCAAAATGTCAAAGTCAATTGGAAATGTGATTAATCCTTTTGAAATGGTAGAACGCTATGGAATCGATCAGGTACGTTATTTTCTTCTTCGTGAGATACCATTTGGACAAGATGGTAGTTACAGCCATGACCAATTTGTAAATCGCATTAATGCAGATCTTGCAAATGACCTTGGAAATTTGGTGCAACGATCCTTGTCTATGGTCGCTAAAAACTGCAACGCGAAAGTTCCGGTACCGTCTGCATTATTAATTCAAGATGAAAAGCTTTTAGAGCAGTCCCTTCACGCGCTTGAAAATATGCGCAAAGCTATGTCCTCTCAGAAAATGCATTTGGCGCTTTCAGCTATTTTTTTGCTTGTGGCAGATACCAACCGTTATTTTGCTAACGAACAACCTTGGAGTTTGCGTAAAAGTAATCAAGAAAGATTTTCTACAGTCCTTTATGTAACAGTAGAAGTTTTGCGGCGAATAGGAATTATGTTGTTGCCTTTTATGCCACGATCAGCAGATAAGATCCTTAATAGTCTTGCAATTGCCAAAGAAGATCGGTTACTGAGTCGTATAACAGATTCAAAGATTAAAAAGGGCCTTGATCTTCCGCTTCCAGAACCAATTTTCCCTCGTTATCTTTCAGAAAAGGAGGGTGTTCCTCATGCTAATTGATACGCACTGTCACCTTGACTTCGAAAGCCTTTCGCAAGATTTTGATAACGTTGTTCAACGGGCCTTGGACGCTGACGTTAAACGTATGATAACAATTTCAACGCGCGTCAATGAGCTGGATAAAATTCTTGAAATTACACAAAAACACGACCACATATTCTGCTCCGTCGGAACTCATCCAAACCATGCTTACGAAGAACAAAATATCAAAGCTGAAGACCTTATTCGTCTATCAAAGCACCCCAAAGTCGTCGCATTTGGCGAAACAGGACTTGACTACCACTATAATGATTCTTCACCAGAAGAACAACAAAGAGCCTTTCGAGAACATATAATTGCGTCTCGAGAAACACAGTTGCCCATTGTCATTCATTCACGCAATGCCGATTCAGATATGGAAAAAATATTACGCGAACAGATAAAAGAGGGCTCTTTCCCGTTTGTCTTTCATTGTTATTCATCTGGAATGCAGCTTGCACATACGGGAATTGAACTCGGTGGCTACATATCTTTTTCAGGCATTCTTACTTTTAAAAATGCGCTTGAAACTCGTGAAATAGCAAAAATTGTACCCTACAAGCAATTATTGGTCGAAACAGATTCACCATTTTTAGCGCCTGTTCCCTACAGAGGAAAAACAAATGAGCCGTCTTTCGTGCGTTATACAGCGGCTGTTTTAGCTGAAGTTTCTGGTTTAGATATTGAAGAAATAGCTCAAATAACGACACAAAATGCTTTTCGTTTGTTCAATAAAATGAAGTAGGGTAGTGATATGTCTGATCGGTACCGGTTTACAATATTGGGTTGTGGTTCATCTCAAGGAGTTCCACGTCCCAACGGTGATTGGGGGTGCTGTGACCCGAGTAACCCAAAAAATAAACGTTATAGAAGTTCCTTATTGGTTGAGCGAATCGACGTATCAGGAAGAAAAACAGTGGTTGTTATTGATACTGGTCCAGATTTTCGATCGCAAATGATTGACGTTGGTGTAAATCATATTGACGCTGCTATTTATACACACCCTCACGCGGATCATGTGCATGGTATTGATGATTTACGCAGTTACGCGCTTGCACAAAAACGTTTAATAGATATTTACGCTGATACATCTACATTTAAGCATTTGAAGAATGCTTTTGGATACTGCTTTCAAACAGCAAAAGGTTCATCTTATCCCCCTATTTTACAGGAACATCTTATAAATGAAGAGAGCCTATTTATAGTTGAGGGGCAGGGTGGTGCAATAACCATCGGTGCACATTTACAATTTCATGGCTCTACGCATTCTTTAGGGTTTCGTATCGGGAATGTTGCTTACTGTACAGATGTTAGTAAATTTCCTGAAAAAACCTTACTAAAATTAATGAATCTAGATGTTTTAATTATTGAAGCTCTTCAGTTCGAGCCTCATCCAAGTCATCTTTCAGTAGATCAAGCATTGCAATGGATAGAATATTTAAAACCGAAGCGAGCTATATTGACACATATGGATAGATCCTTGGATTACGCTAAGGTAGAAAGTTATACTCCATCGCACGTCAAGCCTGCATATCAAGGTCTTATTTTTGACATAATTTTGTTATAAAAGTGACATATGCGGCATAAAAGTGACTAATAATCTGTAACGTGAATTTTTCGTGAAGTTCTGAAGTTTTGGTCTTCGGCTTATATCGTATTGTCGCATAATATATATTATGGAACTTTTTAATGTAGAAAGGACATATGCATGGTTGCAGCATCGATTTGGGGAGCGATTTCAACGTTATTATGGATATTCTCAACGAAGTACAATAGCATCTTTGATTTATGGTGGGTACCGTTTTATTGATCTTTATGACAGAACAAAGCCGAACTTCGAAAAAATCGCTTAATTTCAAAATTCGGTATAACTAGCTGTACAATCTTCCCGGAAAATCGATTATAGCCCTCTATAGTGCGTTTTTCCCTGGAGTTTTCCACGAAAGCAAGATCGGGTTTTGTGCAACAACTCGATCCTGCTTTATGATTCAGTAGCATTAACCGTATAGCATCTTTTAGAGAAAACTACTAAAATTTGCAATGCTATAAGAACCAAAAATAATATTCCATGAAATATTGGCATAACTGGTTGATAGACGACATCAGAACAAAAGGTTGTTATCACTTCAATGAGGACTGTTGTATACCACAAAACAATTCCCCATGGTGAATACATCCAAAGCCCAATTAACGCGACAGGATAAACTACAGCCAGTGTCGTCGATAGAAACTGCCATTGCCATGGCATCAAGTCAAAGCGCCACAGAGTTCCAGAGAAAACACCAACAAGACGTAACCAATAAACTGCACCCAAAATTAAGCAGACCAGCGCTAAAAACCGCAAGTAAAAATTATAAACTAACAGAAGTATATCGATCTTTGACATTCGTTCTTGAGAGTTATTTATCAAAGTAACAATTCCCGTTCAATAGGTTGAAAATAAGCATCGACCATTTCATCCGTTACACCTGAAAGACTGTCTGGACGCCATTTTGGTGTCTTATCTTTGTCGACTAGCATCGCACGCACACCCTCGCGAAAATCATGCGAATTGATCATGTGATATGCGATACGATTTTCAGTTTTTATACAATCTTCCAAAGTCTGAAACAAATTTTTCTTCATTTGTTTCCAGGTAATTTTTAAGCTTGTTGGGGAACGTGATTGGAAAGTGCTACAACATTCTCTAGCAAATAACAGCCCCTCGTTACCCTTTTCGCTGAGCAAAAAAAGGCATTCTTCTAGCGTATGTGCACCAAAACAAGTATCAATAACCTGGAAGATTTCATGATTTGTTTCATAATTTCTTGCAACCGCTCGCTCTTTTAAAACTAAAGTAGGATTTCCCTGTTCGATAATAGCTTTTCTAACAATCCCAAGTTCACTCTCTGGAACCGCGTGAGTTGCTAGGCCTAAATTTAAACAATCTCCCCATCTGATATACGCTCCTGTTAATGCAAGATAAATACCAAAATGATTGGGAAGACGCGGCATAAAAAAACCCGCACCAACATCTGGAAAAAATCCAATAGCAGTTTCTGGCATAGCAAAAAGCGTATTTTCTGTAACGATCCGATGTGAACCGTATACAGAAATACCCACTCCTCCTCCCATCCAAATGCCATCCAAAAAAGAAACACAAGGCTTCGAAAAATGCTTAATATAAACATTTAAGCTATATTCATCACTAAAATATTGGTGAGAAGCGACAGCCTCTCTCATGTGGTAAATTTCTACAACATCCCCACCTGCACAAAAGGCACGCCCCTCTCCTTCTATCAATACACAGACTACATCGTCATCCTCTTCCCACGCCCTAAAAGCCTCCTTAAGAGAAAGAACCATCCTATGACTAAGAGCATTTAACGAAGAAGGACGTGTAAGCTTTATGACGCCAACACACCCCTCTCTCGTGAAAGAAATATCGTCACCCGCTCCAAAATCAATCCGCATTACCCACCTTTCTCAAAGCATTTATTTCATGACTTTTTTCGTCTACCTAATTGAGGAAATAACTGCATGATAGCACCGATGCAATACATGTAAACACCCGTCACCGAAATTCCTATTTTAACCCAGTATGGTGCATTAAGTTGGTAAAAAAATGCTGCCGTACCAAAAAGACACCACAAGAGAAAAATCGAAAAATTAAGCTTACGTAAACGCACAACTCTTACTGGGTGGATAAAATAAATTGGCAAAAAGGACGTAATCGCTGATAATGTGATAATGGTCAAGACCATCCATTTTTCTGGTTTTACTACAAAAAGCATGAAGATTATCATGTTCCAAACTACGGGAAAGCCTTTAAAAAAATTTTCTTTTGTTTTCATTCCAGTATCTGCGTAATAAATAGCTGATGAAATAACAATGATGGCACTCAGAAAAAACGACAATCCTGAATCCATAAAACCGCTTTGATAAAGTGCAAAAGCTGGAATTAGCACGTAAGTGACGTAATCGATAATATTATCCAACAACTCTCCAGACCACGCTGGAAGGACGTATTTTACATCAAGCTTGCGCGCAATGGGTCCATCAATACCATCTACAATAAGTGCAAGCCCAAGCCAAAAGAACATAGCAGTCCACTCTTTTTCAGACGCAGATATGAGAGAAAGAAACGCTAAAAATGAACCGGAAGCTGTCAGTAAGTGGACAGAAAAAGCTTTTGCTTGCGGCATTGTTACTTTTTTCTGACGTAACAAGTCAGCTTTTGTTTTAATTTTTTTTGCCAATTTACGTTTCAAAGTTTTTTATCCTTGGTCCCAAAAGTCTTTATTCACTTCACGATACGCTACCGTTTTTTCATAGTACACCTTAGTAAAAAACACAAAAAGACTACTTTGTTTATAGCGCGCCACCCATTAAATAGTGTAGTAGAAGGAATTTACACAAGAAAAATAGTTATTCGCTTAGAAACACTATGATGGTCGAAAAAACAGAAAGGCTCAGCTTGTTGTGACATTTGCAGAAAATAAATTCAAGGATGTTTCTGTCATTGGTGCAGGTCCGGTTGGCATGTTGGCGGCACTTAGTCTGGCACACAATGGATTCTCCGTTTTTCTTATTGGTCCGCCCACTCGCACGGACGAACTACGGACGACAGCTCTTATGATGTCAGCGATTCGCATGCTCAAAGACGTACATGTTTGGGACAGTCTCAAGCATCATGCTGCAGCTTTATCTTTTATAAAAATCATCGATATTACATCTAGGATTGCTCGCGCTCCCACGGTAAATTTTTGCTCTTCTGAAATTGGAGAAGAAGCCTTCGGCTACAATATACCTAACGTACAATTAAACAAAGCTCTCTCCAATTCTGTTGCGAATACACCAAATATTACAAGACTTTTTTCTCCGGCAACAAATTTCCAGCATCGAGAGGATAGTGTATGTATTTCCCTTGAAGATGGAAAAATCGTTCAGTCCCCACTCATTGTTGCTGCTGATGGACAGCGTTCCTTGGCGCGCGAAGCCGCTGGTATAGGTATAAAAAAATGGAATTACCCTCAAACAGCGTTAGTTTTGAACTTTTCGCATGATTTTTCCCATCAAAACACATCTATCGAGTTTCATACGGAAGACGGTCCGTTCACGCAAGTTCCACTCAGAGGACATAGATCTAGCCTTGTGTGGGTTGTTTCCCATTCTCGAGCTGACGAACTCTTGGGTATGGAACAAAAAGAAATCGCAGAAGTAATTGAAGAGAAGATGCAGTCAGTCCTCGGAAGAATAACGATAGAAACGTCAATTCAAGCATGGCCCCTCTCAGGATTACTTCCCCGTCACTTCGCCGCTAACCGAACAATTTTAGTAGGTGAAGCAGCTCATGTTCTACCTCCTATTGGAGCTCAGGGATTGAATTTGGGTTTTAGTGACATTCGGACTTTGATCGATGTTCTGCATAACAAAATATCGGAAATTAATTTCGAAGAAGTCGTTACGCATTATAACCGATATCGGAAACCCGACGTATTTATTCGGAGTGGATCCGTCCATATGCTCAACCGCGCCCTACTTTCCAGCGTATTACCTGTTCATATCATGCGCAGTATTGGGCTTGGGCTGTTGCGTCATCATTCACCATTACGGAGCTTTTGTATGCGAGAAGGTATTTCTCCTGGTTATGGATTGAAAAAAATTACACGAATATCCCCAATCAATCGTTTTAAAAAATATATCGATGTGATGAAAAATGGACGGCACTGATGTAGCTAACAATAAGCGTATTTTACTAGCTAATGGATGTTTTTTGCAAGTCGGTACGTTAATTTATCGCATGAGAAATAAAAATTTAGAGTTTCTGCTCATTACCAGCAGGAAATCTGGCCGGTGGATCATACCAAAGGGATGGCCAATTCCAAAAAAATCTCTTTCTCAGGCAGCGTTACAAGAAGCTTATGAAGAAGCGGGGATGCGGGGCGCTATTAAAATGTTTCCTATAGGCACGTATGAATACGAGAAATTGGATTTTTCATCAGAAAAAAACAAAAAATTTTGTGTTTATGTTTTTTCTATGCTTTATTTGCGTCAAGAACAAAAATGGCCTGAACAAGGCCAGCGTGCGTATGAATGGGTCACGCCATCAGAAGCTGCGAGGCGTGTACGCGAGCTGCAGCTTAAAAAATTGCTCTTACGCTATAAACACATGATAAATGATATGAAATAAGCACGCCGCAGTAGAGTTTCTCCGTAGGTCATTTTAATAACCAAAGAATAAGCATAAGCATTAAAAATAAAATAATTTTTGGAACTTGTGATAAATACAAAAGTTAACTCAGCGTACGAGATAAACTTTTTAAAACATCTTCTAAAAAGATGGTGGTAAGATGAGAATAAAAAACAATTTGATATTAAGTGCTTTTCTTATAATGATTTTACCTATCTCATCTACAGCTAGTTATTCGATGAGTAACATTTTCCGCAATCCCCCTTTCCTGACCTCTAAGCATATTTTTACCAAAGATGGTAGTAAATCAGGAAAAAATTCATTCACCTCTTCGCAAGTAAAAAATCACCTTATGCAAAATGGCTTTAAAGATATCAAACGATTGCGTTTGGATGATAAAGGGATTTGGCGTGCTTTGGTAGAATTTGAAAAGCGTCATGTTCTCATATCAGTCGATTATTCTGGAGCGATTCATGTACAAGATGGAAGATATAAGTATGACTAATTTTAAGGTCTACGAAAATATTGATTCAAGCAAATACAAAAGAACTTTTTTAAAAAAAATCCTTCAATCCATTAAAGAACTTGCACTTGTTGGCGGTTTAAATGGCAGCATATCAGGGGCAATTGCGGCAATCCTCGCAGCTCATGGTTATGTCGCCCTTCCAGGATTTGGCCCAATTATAACAATGGGTATAGAAATAGCATTGTTCACTGGCACAGTGATTGGTGCGCTAGTGGGATTGATAATGGGCATTTTTATTGGAACAATTTGCATTTTTATGAGCAGCTTATACATATGATGAATATACTGCTCGTAAATATTGTGTAAAATGCGTAATAATCTAAAAAATTATGTGCCATCATCACCAGTATCTGCGCCATAAGCAAACATATTAATTAAATTATCAATATTTATTATCTGATTTTTTCTTCACCATAAAAAAGTCTATTTCTTTAGAGATCGTCCTCCCGAGAAATGTGTGAAAAATTCGCTAGTTTTGCGAAGTAACTTTCTCCGAAAGTATGAGAATCAGGGCTTTTCTTTTTTATAAAGAGTTTATTCTAGATATAAACAGAGTGCGAATGTTTATGCGTAAATATGAGCTTATGCTGCGTAGTCTGGCGTTTGTTAATTGAGTATAATTGAGGTGTTATTGTGAATAAATTTATTTTTCCATTGTTGACTTCGGCTGCGCTTTTAACTTGCAATGGTACTGTTTTTGCAACGTCAACTGAAGTGCAAATTTACAAATTAGAGGAAAAAGATACCAAAACTCCCGTAGGCATAATAAAAATTGAAGAAAATGCACATGGTTTAATTTTTATACCAGATTTGTCGATGCTTCCAAGCGGTTTACATGGATTTCATGTACACGAAAATCCTTCGTGTGGAGAAAAAAACGGTGTAGTTGGTGCTGCTGCAGGGGGGCATTATGACCCACTAAACACCAACAAGCATCTTGGACCTTATAACATTAGTGGTCACCTTGGTGATTTGCCTGCACTTTATGTTGATCAAAAAGGAAAAGCGACAATGAGCGTTCTTGCACCACGAATCAAAAAGATTTCTGAAATTCAGGGACACTCATTGATGATTCATGCAGAAGGAGACAATTATTCAGATAAGCCAGGCGGCATGCGCTTAGCATGTGGAATTATTGAAGGTTGAATCTGAAAAACTGTAGTAGAACTCGGTTTTTGAGCGGTGCGCCACCTCCCCTAAATTTTGTCTGCATGGTTTTTTAAGGAATTGTCCTCCGCCGCGCGTTTTATGGTGTTTGTGACATTTTGAAATAAATATCGGCGGAGACCTCCCCGGATTCCGCTGTTCTTTTTGAATATATTGTTTTCTTGTCATCTCAAATGTATCTGTTGGCTGGGTGCAAGTGTCTTTTCTAGGTGTAATCCTTTTAATTTCCACCTTCGCACTGAGGCGTTTGCGAGAAACCGTGAACACTGTACTGCGCCGCGCGCCGCTTTGTGCAACAAGAGACCGGTTGTAGGAATCAGTTTTCTGGATAACGAAGGTTGTGTTTTTATTTTCAATAGAAGGAGCTGATGGCGCTCTTCCCATGAACGAGGAAGATCATCCTAAATACTCAATACCATCCAACAGCAACCTGCGCTTCTTCTGACATACAATCAGGCGTCCACGGTGGATCGAATGTCATGATGACCTCAACGCGCAGTACACCCTCAACTGTACTCACGGCATTTTCCACCCAACCCGGCATTTGTCCCGCAACCGGGCATCCTGGTGCTGTGAGTGTCATTTCAATTTTTACAGACCGATCATCTTCAATATCAATACGATAAATTAATCCCAATTCATAAATATCCGCAGGAATTTCTGGATCGTAAACCGTTTTGAGAGCAGCAATAATATCATCTGTTATACGTTCAATCTCAAACTCTGGAATCGCTGATACGCATGACCCCTCTTCTTTGCAATCTGCCTCAGAAAATTCAGTAGAATCACATGCATCAACCAATTTAGCCATTAAAAAATACCCTCGCCTTTTCCAACGCTTCTGCTAGTTGGTCAATATCTTCATAATTATTATACATGGCTAACGACGCACGACAAATGGACGTCAAACCAAAATGCTGCAACAAAGGCTGTGCGCAATGTGTTCCCGCACGTATAGCGACACCTTGTCGATCAATAAACATAGCAACATCATGTGCATGAATTCCTCCGATTTCGAAAGATACAATAGCACCTTTACAGGAAGAACGACCATAAATACGCAATGACTTAACGGACTCAAGTCTTTCATGGGCATAAATCAAAAGATCCGCTTCGTGCGCGTGAATAGCATTTTTATCTTTTTTTTGTACATAATCAATAGCAGCCGCCAAACCAACTGCTTCGGTTATAGGAGGAGTACCTGCTTCGAAGCGAGATGGAGGGGCATTATAAGAAACCCCCTCAGTAGTTACATCCTCAATCATTTCTCCTCCCCCTTGAAAAGGGTGCATTTCCTCCAAGCGGTGTTCCTTTCCATAAAGTACGCCGATACCCGTTGGTCCGTAAAATTTATGACCGGTAAAAACATACCAGTCGCAACCAATATCTTGTACATCGACCGTCAAGTGTACAGCCCCCTGTGAACCATCGACAAGAACTGGAATGGCGTTTTGGTGGGCCAATCTAATGATCTCTTTGATAGGAGGCACGGTTCCCAATACATTGGACATATGAGTAACAGAAACAAGTTTTGTTTTTTTACTCAGAGCTTTTTGGAAATCTTCAATGTGTAAATTACCATCTTTATCAACTGGAACGAAAACAAGCCTCACACCTTTTTGTTCACGGATGAAATGCCAAGGAACAATATTTGAATGATGTTCCATAACGGTTAGAATAATTTCATCGCCTTCATTTAATCTAAACATACCCCAGCCATACGCAACAGCATTAATAGCTTCTGTTGCACTTTTTGTGAAAACAACCTCTCTTGCAGTTTGAGCATTTAAAAAAACACGAACTTTCTCACGGGCATCTTCATAAGATTGTGTAGCTGCATTGGACAAAAAATGTATCCCCCGATGGACATTTGCATAACGACATCTACAAAAATCATTCATTGCATCAAGGACAAATTGCGGCTTCTGAGCAGATGCACCACTATCAAGATAAGCCAACCTTTTACCATAAACGTTACATTGTAAAATGGGAAAATCACGGCGAATCGCCTCTACATCATAATTCGGTGCCGATACATTATCTTCCATTTTTTTCCTTAAATATTGTCTTTTAGCCACTGAACGATAATCTCATTGAGAGTAGTTCGGATCTCATCCTGTTTTATATCGTCAATCAATTCTGAAACGAATCCTCTAATTAAAAGTTCTCGAGCAATTTTAGAAGGAATACCGCGTGCCATGAGATAAAAAAGCTGATCACGATCAATTTTAGCAACAGTTGCACCATGACCGCATGTAACATCATCGGCAAATATCTCCAACTCAGGCTTTGCATCATATTCTGCATCGTCTGAAAGGATGAGGCTATTGCATGCCATGCGTGCATCTGTCTTTTGAGCTTCTCTTGCCACACGTATCATCCCTTGAAAAACACCATGCGCTTTACCTGTAACAATATTGCGGACAATTTCCGTTGAAGTTGATTTTTCTGCAACATGACGGACTGTCATCGTAAGGTCGCTATGTGTTTTTTCAGACAGCAAATTGATTGCTCGTAATTGAAAATTGGCATCTTCTAGCAACTCAATATCAATTTCCTGACGATTGAGCTGGCTGCCTATATTAATCACATAAAGTGACAATTGAGCATTTTTTCCAAGTTCGGCACGTAATCGACTCAATTGGGTGGAATTTATTCCGCGATCTCTAATAAGAAACCATGTTACTTTTCCATGATCTGCGACATGCAACGAAGCTATTGAGCTGACGAAAGTATCTTCATCATTGCCGATTTGGCGCTCAACAATAATAGCCTGACTATTTCTTTCTATTTTTATTTCCGAAAAAATGTGCGATTGTCCACCTTTTTGGATGTTTTGTAACTCTACAGGAAAATCTAGTTTTATATTTTCAGGGATGCGCAGAAGCCAACCATCTGTAAAAAATGCTGTATTCAACTGTCCAATAAAATCTTCTGCGGCAGTAACTGGAGCGATCTGCACAAGACTTTTTGCCAATGCATCTACGAGGCGCTCTGCCGAGATATTTGATTTTTCTGGTTGCACAAGCGCTTTACCGTTTTCAATAGAAAAGACAACACTTTCCGGAAGTAAGGCATCAACCAATTGAACATCATTCATCTTTGAAAAATTGCTAACAATTTTCAATAAAACACGCAGATTAGTATAATGCCAATTTTCTATTTTACGCGTAGGAAGCTGTACTTTTTGAAATAATCTGACAGCTTCTCTGCGTATCGCACGCACCCCCTCATCTCCAGGTAAATAATCAATACACCGATTAAAATTGTCTACTATATCGGCTTCAACCTCTGTCAATCCCCGTTGTGAACTCACGCGCATATCAAATGACCTCAAGCCGCTTCACCGATAATATCAGCGTACCCATTCTGTTCTAAGTAAAGCGCTAACGACTTATCACCACTCTTGATGATGCGACCTTTATGAAGAACGTGCACTGTGTCAGGAATGATATAATCAAGCAGACGTTGATAGTGCGTTATAAGCAAAAATGAACGTTCTAAATCGCGGAGTTTGTTAACACCATTTGCTACGATTTTCAACGCATCGATATCCAAACCAGAGTCTGTCTCATCCAAAACACAAAGCTTCGGCTCTAGCAAAGCCATTTGAAGAATTTCAGCTCGTTTTTTTTCTCCGCCTGAAAACCCAACATTTAGGGGACGTTTGAGCATGGACATATCTATATCAAGTTTGGAAGAAATTTCTTTAACACGCTTGATGAATTCAGGGGTTTTAAGTTCTTCATCACCGCGTGCTTTACGTTGAGAGTTTATTGCAACTTTCAAAAATTCCATTGTTGCAACACCAGGGATTTCCATTGGATACTGAAACGCGAGAAAGACCCCAAACGCAGCACGCTCGGCTGGGTCCATTTCCAAGAGCGACTGTTTATTAAAAAGAATATCACCTTCTGTTACTTCATAATCATCACGACCAGCAAGCAAATAAGACAAAGTAGATTTCCCGGCTCCGTTTTGCCCCATAATGGCAGAAACCTCACCGTCTTGAATAGTTAAATTCAAACCACGAATGATTTCTGTATCAGTTTCAGAAATGCGGGCATGCAAATTTTTTATCTCTAACATAACATAATCCTATCCCTGCAACTCATCCTCAGCACACTCTTAATGAACGCTTAACCAACACTGCCCTCAAGGCTAATACCGATGAGCTTTTGCGCCTCAATAGCGAACTCCATTGGAAGTTTTTGAATAACTTCTTTTACAAAACCGTTTACGATTAATGCAATAGCTTCTTCCTCAGGAATTCCTCGTTGCATAACGTAGAAAAGCTGGTCATCAGATATTTTTGATGTCGTTGCTTCATGTTCGAATTGAGCCGTTGCATTTTTTGCTTCAATGTAAGGAACCGTATGAGCACCACAGTCATTACCAATTAATAAACTATCACACTGCGTAAAATTTCGCGCGTTTTTTGCTTTCCGGTATGCGGCAACCTGTCCACGGTAAGTGTTATTCGAAAAGCCCGCAGAAATGCCCTTGGAAATAATACGGCTTGAAGTATTTTTCCCTAAATGTATCATCTTAGTACCAGAATCAATCTGCTGATGGCCGTTTGCAACGGCGATGGAGTAAAATTCTCCGCGAGCGTTATCACCCCGTAGCAGGCAAGATGGGTATTTCCATGTAATCGCAGAACCAGTTTCAATCTGCGTCCATGAAATTTTGGAATTGTCACCTCGACAATCTCCCCGCTTTGTTACAAAATTATAGATACCGCCCTTACCTTCTTTGTCACCAGGGTACCAGTTTTGTACAGTAGAATACTTAATCTCTGAATTTTTTAACGCAACAAGCTCGACAACAGCAGCATGAAGTTGATTTTCATCGCGTTGGGGTGCTGTACAGCCCTCAAGATAGGAGACATAGGAATCCTCGTCTGCAATGATTAGCGTTCGCTCGAACTGGCCCGTATTACGCTCATTTATCCTGAAATAAGTAGAAAGCTCCATGGGACAACGAACACCCTTAGGAACATAAACAAAAGAACCATCTGTGAAAACAGCAGCATTCAAAGCAGCATAATAATTATCGCTAATCGGTACAACTGTACCCAAATATTCTTTGACAAGAGTTGGATGCTGAATGATCGCCTCTGAAATAGAACAAAAAATGACACCAGCACGTGCCAATTCTTCCTTAAATGTTGTAACGACAGAAACGGAATCAAAGACAGCATCGACAGCAACTTTCCCTGAAGCATAAACACTATCATCAATATCGGAAGGATCCCCCTGTTTTCTTACACCCGCCAAAATTTCTTGTTCTTTGAGAGGAATTCCAAGTTTTTCATAAGTCGCCAGAAGCTCGGGGTCCACTTCACTCAAGGACCGTGGTCCCGTATGATTTTTAGGAGCAGCGTAATAATAAAGTTCCTGAAAATTAATTTTCGGATATCGAATGCGAGCCCAACTTGGCTCTTCCATCGCTAGCCAACGATGAAAGGCTTGTGAACGCCAATTCAGCATCCACTCAGGTTCATGTTTTTTACCAGAAATGAATCGAATAATATCTTCATTCAACCCCTTAGGAGCTTTGTCTGTTGCAATATTGGTTTCAAAACCATATTTGTATCGATCAACATCTATCTCACGTACCTGGCGTATAGTTTCTTGCACTGCCGGCATTGCTATCTCCATTCTTCCCGGCATCAAGAACCGGTGATCGAAAATCTTGTTTCCATAAGCTTGAAACGAGAAACTTGCCTCTCAGACTATACACAAAGCAGAGAATTTTCAATCAAGCTTATTTTATTTTTTTAAAACAATTCTAGAATCACTGAGACGGATTATTTTTTCCACCATTATCTATGATTTTAGAAAAAGCTAATAAAAAGTCATCAATGTCCTCGGAGGTTGTGTCGCTTCCTATTGAGACGCGGATTGCGCCGTCCGGAGTTTCGTATCCCATGGCTTCCAGAACTCTGCTCCGTTTCACTTTTCCTGAAGAGCAAGCGGAACCCGCTGACACAGAAAATCCTGCCAAATCAAAGCCAATCTGCATAGTCTCTGCTTTCACATCGCGCACAGAAAAATAGGTTGTATTAGGTAACCGTTTGGACTTTTTTCCAAAAATTTCAACGTCGTTACTGATTTTTTGTAACCCATTTTCTAATTTATCGCGTAGGTAAATTAATTGTTCGATTTCTCTTTGAGTAGAGCAATCTACTATCGCTTCTCCAAAAGCTGCAATAAGAGGCAAAGCTTCCGTTCCACCGCGCAATCCCTTTTCTTGCCCTCCTCCAGTAATAAGGGGGCTAGGCATCAAAAGGTTCCCACGCGAAATAAAAGCACCGATTCCTTTAGGACCTCCGATTTTATGAGCAGACAGTATAAAAAAATCTCCTCCCATTTGACTGATATCAATAAAATTTTTATCTACATACTGCGTCAAATCGACCACTAGAACACCTCCAAGGTTGCCTACAATGAAGGCTATTTCTTTTATTTTTTGAATAACGCCAGTTTCACCATTTGCAGCCTGAATGGCAACAAGAGGAAGACCCTTTGTATTGTCATGGGCAGTTAAGAGAGAAGTTAAGTCATCTTGTTGTATCAAGCCATGCTTATCGACAGCGATCACACTGATTAATTCTTTTGGAAAACGTCCCCCTTCTGCAACGCATGGGTGTTCAGTTGCTCCGATATAAAGGTGAGAAAATTTTACTTTAGAGCTACCCATATTATAAAAAGGCGTTAACAATGTCATTGCTGCTTCACTCGCACCAGATGTGAATACAATATAATCCGGATTTATATTGACTCTACTTGCAATCTGTCGGCGCGCTTTTTGCAATAAAGCCTTAGCAGCTCGTCCTTCTGTATGTACAGACGACGGATTCCCAAATATTTCTAAGGATTTTAATAAAGCCGCCCGCGCTGCTTTTTTAAGCGGTGTCGTAGCATTATGATCAAAATATCGGCGTTTTACAACCATTTTACAGTCTAATTATTAACATGGGTTGGATTAAAAAAATAGCGCAATTTTCTTGAAAAATGCACCAAAAACAGAATATCTAAAGTTCACTAAAATGAAATGATCATGTAAACTGCGAGAACTACAGCAGAAACAGACCAAGGTCAACGAGAGCCTTCATAGCATCTAAGGAATATTTAATGCCAGAAATTATTTTTAACGGTCCTGCAGGTCGTCTCGAGGGGCGTTATCAGCCTTCGCAACAAAAAAATGCACCAATTGCGATTATCCTGCACCCACATCCCCAATTCGGTGGAACGATGAATAATAAAATTGTCTACGATTTATTTTATATGTTTCAACAACGCGGCTTTACCACGTTACGTTTCAATTTTCGTGGTATTGGTCGTAGTCAAGGTGAGTTTGATTACGGAATAGGAGAGCTTTCGGACGCCGCTTCCGCGCTAGATTGGATACAAGCGCAGCATCCCGATTCAAAAAATTGTTGGGTAGCGGGGTATTCGTTTGGTTCTTGGATTGGCATGCAGCTTCTTATGCGCAGACCAGAAATTGAAGGCTTCATATCGGTCGCTCCTCAACCTAATATCTACGATTTTTCATTTCTCGCTCCCTGTCCTTCTTCCGGACTTATCATTCACGGTGATATCGATAAGGTAGCTCCGCCTAAAGATGTTCAGGGTTTAGTGGACAAATTAAAAACACAAAAAGGCATCATCATCACGCAAGAAATACTAGAAGGCGCCAATCACTTTTTCAGCGGGCGTAATGAGGAGCTCATCGAGCGGTGTGCGCGGTATCTCGACAGCCATATGACCGGGGAGGTGCCCGTCCTTCCGCACGCGCCCCCCCTTCTCGCCTGAGCCTAAAAGTGTCAAGATCCCGCAAAGGTTTGGCTTGTTCTCCGGCGGTCTGTGTGTTTGGGACGGAGGCGCTTTTTTTACACAAATGGCGATCGCTTCATTATCAATGGTAGACCAAACACCACGAAATAGTGCTTGTGCTGCTTTTTCTTCTAATGTTTTTCGTTAACTTGTGGGCTACACGCTATTTATGTTAGGGGTAGCGTACAATTACCCATCGTCCAACAACAACTTGATCAGGAAATAGAATCCGTGCATGCTTTTAAATCCGATTTTTTAAACATTATGAGCGAACGTGGTTTCATTCACCAAATTTCAGATGAAAAGGGGTTGGATGACCTTTTTGCGCAAGAAATGGTAACTGCCTACATTGGCTTTGATCCCACAGCATCAAGTTTACATGCTGGAAGTCTCATCCAAATTATGATGCTTTACTGGTTACAAAAAACAGGACACCGCCCTATCGCTTTAATAGGTGGAGGAACCGGCATGATTGGTGATCCTTCCTTTAAAGATGAAGCTCGGCGTCTTTTGACGCAGGACGATATTGCTAAAAACATCGCCGGTATTAAAAAAGTATTTGCCAGTTATTTAACATTTGGCGACAAAGAGAACGACGCATGCATTATCAACAATGCTGAATGGTTATGTAATTTAAATTATTTAGGGTTTCTACGGGATGTAGGAAGACATTTTTCCGTCAACCGTATGTTATCATTCGACTCTGTTAAACTTAGACTTGAACGTGAACATTCTTTGTCATTTCTTGAGTTTAATTATATGATCCTGCAAGCTTATGATTTTGTTGAACTTCATGACCGGTACGGGGTACGCGTTCAAATGGGTGGGTCCGATCAATGGGGAAACATTATTAACGGAATCGAATTAGGACACCGCTTAGGGGCGTCACAACTATACGCGTTAACTTCACCGTTGCTGACAACATCTTCTGGTATAAAAATGGGAAAATCATTAAACGGCGCAGTGTGGCTTAATGCAGATGTATTCTCACCTTACCAATTTTGGCAATATTGGCGCAATACAGAAGATTCTGATGTTGCACGATTTTTAAAGCTTTACACAACATTGCCAATAAGTGAAATTACTAAGCTTTCCGCATTACACGGCGCTGAAATTAATGAAGCGAAGAAAATTCTTGCAACGGAAGTTACAGCCATGTTGCACGGACGTAGCCTTGCGGATGCAGCGGCAGAAACTGCTCGTAAAACATTTGAAGAGAAAACTCTTGGAGAAAGTCTTCCAACTATTGAAATTGATACCATAAAATTAGAAAAAGGCTTAGGATTACTGTCTCTTCTGGTGCAAACAGGATTAGCCAAATCTAATAGCGAAGCGCGCAGACATATCCAAGGTAGAGGTGTTCGTGTAAACGATCAAGTCATTCAGGACGAAACGCATTTTATTAACGAAAGAGATGCCGACACAGCAGGAACAATCAAGCTTTCTTTAGGTAAAAAAAAGCACGCTTTAATTAAAATCTTATAATTTATTTATAATCTTTATCTCATTTCATAATTTTTCTTCCATTGAAAACGGGGGCCGTATATTAGCTACATAGCTCGATTTCTTCGATTCTCATGCGTGCACTGATGTTTTCTATTGGATAAAATTCTTTAAGCTAATTATAGTTTGGTAGTTGAAACAGCGTTTTTTCTATGTATCCTAATAAAATAGAAGACACTCGAGAGAAAAGAGAGATAAATAAATGACGATGATAATGAAAGGTGCCATTGCCCCTGACTTTGATCTGCCGCGCGATGGTGGAGAGAGATTGACACTTTCTGATCTCAGAGGAAAAATTGTCGTCCTGTATTTTTATCCAAAAGACGACACAAGTGGGTGTACAAGTGAAGCGCTTGACTTTACGCGGCTGAAAGAAAAATTCGACAAAATTGGAGCCGTTATTGTTGGCGTATCTCCAGATAGTGTCAGTAAACACGACAAGTTCAAAACAAAACATGAGCTTGACATTATCCTCGTTTCAGACGAAGAAAAGAAGACGCTTTCTAATTACGGCGTTTGGGTAGAAAAAAGCATGTATGGGCGCAAATATATGGGCGTCGAACGAAGCACGTTTCTCATTGATACAACTGGGAAGATAGCAGAAGAATGGCGTAAGGTTAGCGTATCCGGGCACGCAGAAAGTGTCTTATCCGCTGCCGAACTTTTGCATAATAGTGTATAACTCCAGTCGGTTAATCACATAATGAAGACAACCCCCCCTTCGACTAGCCAATGAGCAGACCGAATATCAGAAAAACAGACACTATGCTTATAGAAAAAGTCATCGCGTGTAACGTGTAGCTAGCCAATATCTTCAAGTTTTTGGGCTTTTCCGTGGATACGTCTAGCGAGCGACGCCTCTATGAATTCATCTAAACTTCCATTGAGAACGGATTGTGGATCCGTATTTTCAACACCCGTACGCAAATCTTTAACAAGTTGGTAAGGTTGAAGAACATAAGATCTAATCTGATGTCCCCATCCAATTTCTGTTTTAGAAGATTCAATGGCATCCGTCTCTTCTTCTCTTTTCTTGAGCTCTTCTTCATAAAGCCTAGCACGCAACATAGACCATGCAGTCGCTCGATTTTTGTGTTGAGAACGTTCTGTTTGGCATTGAACTACAATCCCTGTTTTTATATGCGTGATTCGCACCGCTGAGTCTGTTGTATTAACATGCTGTCCTCCAGCCCCTGATGCACGATAAGTATCAATACGAACATCTGAATCTGAGACATCCACTTCAATATCGTCATCAATGACTGGATAAACCCAAACACTCGCGAAAGAAGTATGGCGCTTTGCATTAGAATCATACGGAGAAATACGCACTAGACGATGGACTCCTGATTCTGTTTTCAATAAACCGTAAGCATTATATCCCTTTATAAGAACAGTAGCTGACTTTATTCCAGCTTCTTCTCCGTCGTGAATTTCTAACACTTCAACCTTCATTTCATGCTGCTCGGCCCATCGCGTATACATGCGCAAAAGCATGGAAGCCCAATCTTGGCTCTCTGTGCCACCTGCACCAGCATGCACTTCCAAATAAGTATCATTCGAATCCGCTTCCCCTGACAAAAGCACATCAATCTGCTTTTTATCTATATCAGCTTTGAGACCGCGTATTGTATTTTCTGCATCAGCGATAACTTCTATATTACTTTCTTCTTCGCCCATCATCATCAATTCAATAGACTCCTCGAGCGTCTTCGTAAATGATTGAATATCATTTACCGAATCCTCAAGAATCTGGCGCTCCTTCATCATATTCTGTGCTTGTCTAGGATCGTCCCAAAGAGCGGGATCTTCTACTTTTTGATTAAGATATCCAAGACGTTTTAGTGATTGATCCCAGTCAAAGATGCCTCCTTAACAAGCCTATCGCTTGTTGGATTTCGTCAATCAGAGTCTCGATTTCTGCGCGCATGATTTAATGCCTCAATTGTTAATTTTAAATTTTAACTGTTAACTTTAATTTGTTGTTTTAATTAAATACTTTATATCAACACAACAGCACATAATAGCGTGCGCCGTAGTTTCTTAAAGCACACTCCGTTATATGTATTACAAGGGTACATACATTACAAAAGAAAGTTGATTTTTTTGTACCCATTTGACTACATTGCAAAAAAGTATCCACTGATCAGTACAACCCGCCGGTTCCACTTTCAAGGGCTTTATTAACTTGAGGAGAAATAGTGGTTGAAGGGAGACCTTCTTGAAAAAAATTACTGCCATCAATGACTTGATATATATCAGCGGGCCCAGTTCCTGGTTTAAACGCCTCTATGATAACATTGGGATCCCCTGCTTCAGCGAGCATACCTGTCCTACGATTAATTGGCATTAAAATCATACCCTCCGGCATCTTAAATGGAAGATTTGGTTTGTTTTTCAGAGCAGCTTTCATAAACTCACCAAAAATAGGAGCCGCCAATGAACTCCCTGTTCCATACCCTAACGGAGCCGGCCGATCATAACCAATGAAAATTCCAACAACAAGATCAGGAGTAAACCCCATAAACCACACATCCTTAGAATCATTCGTTGTTCCTGTTTTAGCTGCAATATGTCGCTTAAGATAATGTAAATGCGCAGCTGTTCCACGTTGAACGGCTCCCTCCATCATTGAGGTTATCTGATAAGCTGTCATAGGATCAAGAATTTGGTCTCGTTCATCAATCAATGTTGGCTCCTTTTGATTGTTCCATGACTCAACATTACAGTTTGCACACAAACGCTCATCATGGCGATAAATGGTTTTTCCATAACGATCTTGAATTCTATCAATAAGCGATGGTTTGATAGAGCGCCCTCCGTTGGCAATTACTGAATAAGCTGTAACCATCCGTAAAACTGTTGTTTCTGCAGCGCCTAGAGCCATAGGAAGATAAGGACGCAGTCTATCAACAATGCCAAAACGCTCCGCATATTCAGCAACAAGAGGCATTCCCATATCATGAGCAAGCCGTATGGTCATAAGGTTACGAGAATATTCAATTCCATAACGTAGCGTTGAGGGCCCTGCAAATGTACCGCCATAATTTTTGGGTTGCCAAATTTCGCCATTCATCTGGCGAACCTCAACGGGACCATCCAAAATGACAGATGCAGGTGTATACCCATTATCGAGTGCTGCTGCATATACAAAAGGCTTGAAAGCAGAACCAGGCTGGCGATAAGCTTGTGTCGCGCGATTAAATTCAGAATTAGAAAATGAAAAGCCTCCTATCATCGCAAGAACGCGCCCCGTACGGGGTTCCATTGCAATGAGCGCACCTTCAACCTTAGGGATTTGTTGCAGGCGATAAGCATGCCCTGTGTTGGATACTTTTTCGACAAAAACAACATCTCCAACCCGCAAAACATGAGATAAGTTTTCAGAAATTTTCTGGTCTTCATTCTCATGAGCAGATTTTAGTGCCCATTTTGAATCGTCCTCGGACAAAACAGCAATTTCCCGTTTTTTTGATAACAATCCTGAGGATTCATACTGCGGTTGTAAGCCAATTTCTATTTTGTTTGCACTAACCGAAAGAACAACCGCCAACCGCCACTCTGGAACATCATTTAATCCTGGAATATTTGCAAGTGCTAAACCCCAATCACCTTTTTTATCTATATGTTTATAGGCTCCACGCCATCCTTGTGAATGATCAAATTTAACTAACCCCTTTTGCAAGGCACGTCGCGCAATAAACTGTAGATGGGGATCAAGTGTTGTGCGAACTGAAAGCCCACCTTCATAAAGTGTTTTAGCTCCATAATCCCGTATTAAATTACGACGTATTTCTTCAACGAAATAATCAGCGGTAAAAACATGATTATCACCGTCACGTATGGATACTCCTAAGGGCTTTTCTTTAGCTTTTTTACCTTGCTCAAACGTCACGTATCCATTTTTAATCATCCGATCTATAACCCAATTGCGTCGATCGATAGCACGCTTTGTGTGCCTAAACGGATCGTAATTTGCTGGTCCCTTTGGAAGAGCAGCCAAATAAGCGCACTGTTCTAGGGTAAGATCACTAACGGACCTATTAAAATAGACCAAAGAAGCCGCCGCAATGCCATAAGCACCACGACCAAGGTAAATTTCATTGAGATAAAGTTCGAGAATATGATCTTTCGAATAAGTTTTCTCAATTCGCATTGCCAAAATAGCTTCTTTAAACTTACGCTCAAACGTTGCGTCTGAATTTAAAAGAAAATTTTTGGCAACTTGCTGTGTAATGGTTGACGCTCCTTCTGGACGTTTGCCGGAACCAACGTTGCGAATATTATTTATCAAAGCTCTAGAAAGTCCCTCAGGATCCAAACCAAAATGGCTATAAAAATTTTTATCCTCAGCAGAAATAAAAGCTTCTTTAAGAAGCTTTGGCACAGATTGGATTGGCAAATAAAGACGATATTTTGTTGCAAATTCTGCTATGAGACTGCCGTCAGCAGCGTGGACACGACTCATCACAGGCGGTTCGTACAACGAAAGAACTTCATAATCAGGAAGCGCACTCGCCTGAGCGCTTGTTACTATTCCGAACTGCACCGAAGCCCCTAAAAGCCCAATGATAACAACAGATTCAAGAAAATATCTAAAAAAGTCCTTAATCAAAATGGATATCGCTTTCTTCAAAATCAGCCAAAAGAAACATACTACCTCACGTAAAAATAAGATATAATCACCCTTAAACCAACATAAAAACTAAAATTATTTCTTATTTTTACTTTTAATATTAAAAATTGTTATCGGTACCATATCTTACGAGATCAGGGAGGCTGCATCATTTTCTGCTTATATTCAGCAAATTGGCGAATAGAATCGGCGATAGAAGCGGCCATTTGTTTTCTCCATTCGGAGCTGTTTAGCAATTGTTCATCCTCTTTATTTGACAAATATCCTATCTCTATTAAGACAGAGGGTACATCTGGAGCTTTCAAAACTCGAAAATCACCATATCGATGAGGGTTGTTTATCAAATTAATGCGACTTTTCAGTAAATTTGAGATAACAAGATTGGCAAAATTAACCGAAAATGCATGTGTTTCACGTTGGGTGAGATCGATCAAGATATCTGTAATTTCGATAAACTCTTCAGCGGGAAGTCCATCAAGGAGATCAACCTTATTTTCATTTTCAGCCAAGGATTTTGCAACCATATCAGATGCCTCATCGGAAATGGTATATACCGTAGCACCACGAAGAAAAGAAGCATCAATGCTATCTGCATGAATAGATACAAAAAGGTCAGCATTAAATTCTTGTGCTTTTTTAACTCTCTCGCTTAATCTCAGAAAAATATCAGAATCACGCGTTAGAGCGACAGTGATATGAGGATATTTTTTTAATTCATTTCGCAATGCATGTGCAAAAGCAAGCGTTATATCTTTTTCTAAAATTCCAGTGATTCCCAGTGCACCACTATCGATTCCACCATGCCCTGAATCGAGAACGACGCGAAAATCATTTACTCTACTTTTCTCCTCTGTATTTTTTTTAAAGTTTTCTTTATTTTTGAAAGTACTATGATTCTTTCCTTGTGTACTTTGTGAAATATCAATCAGAAGCTGCCATGAACCATCTCTCAACTTTTGCTCCGTAACTCTTTTAATGGCAAAAGTAACTTTACTCGTCAGGACAATGCGCGAGGTTTTCATATCGAAGAAACCATACTTCACATCTGATATCATATCTGATGGAGAGCTCTTTTTGTTTAAGGATGTATTTTTCGAAAAATCTACTGTAGGCAAATTAATAATTAAACGTGCAGGTCTATCCAAAATTTGCGTGCGTGCATTTGGCTTGTTATTAAAATTTGCGATAATACGTGTGTGCGTACTGTCACCAATGGTTCGCAAAGCAACAAGCCTCAAAGCGTCAGAAGCCTGGACATAGGACTGGAACGTTAAAAGGAATAGCAAGCAACATGCAAAACAGGCTTTCGAATGAACTGATTTTAGACCTTCGGCAGAAAATTTTCCTATCATTTTAATAAAGTACTCTTGTTCTAAAATTCCAAAGCAACAACAACCCCGTCATATATAAATGATGCTCCAGATTTTGATTTTTTTTATAAATAGTGAACTTTTTAACCAAAAACAGCAAAAAACTAAATTGATGTCATGAGGGCATTATAACAGTGCACATTTATATTGTTACTTGCCAAAAGCGTGATATCAACATAAAAGAATATCTACGTTTTCTAGCCGATGGCAGCTTTGGTATTAATTCAGTTCATCTGGAGCCCGTATTAAGCTGTCTTTAGGAGGTTTGTCGCACATCGTGCATCTGGGCTTTTTTTGGGTAAAAAAGTTTTCAAACTTCAAAAGCTAGGGTCGCGTTATTAAAGGTTCGCCGATTTCTATATCCGAACTATTCTCGAGATTTCTTGCCGGAGACTTATAAAAATATGAGTCATATAAAACAAGTGGATGTGATGATCATAGAAACTGCATATGCTGTGATGCATTCGCATGTAACTACCCACTCTGTTGTACCGGCCCCCCTTTTTTGTGGCAGACGGCCCTTTGTATTTCCGAATGATCGTAGCATTCGTCTGAATAAAGTGGTACGTGCTGCCTTTAGGATTTTAACTTATGTCAAACAAAATGCTTATAGATGCCTCCCACCCGGAGGAAACACGTGTTGTCGTTGTTCATGGCAACAAAATTGAAGAATTAGATTTTGAGTCAGAACATAAAAAACAGCTCAAAGGAAATATTTATTTAGCGCGTATTACGCGTGTAGAACCATCTCTCCAAGCTGCTTTTGTGGAGTATGGTGGCAACCGCCATGGTTTTTTGGCATTTTCAGAAATTCATCCTGATTATTATCAAATTCCTGTTGCCGACCGTCTTGCCCTCCTCGAAGAAGAAGAAAAGGCTGCAGAACGGGAAAATTATGCAGATGGATTTTTAGAAGAAACAAAAAAAAGTAAAAAACGTTCTAGAAGAGACAAAAAAAATGAAAAGAACGGCCTCGCAGCAGCAAATTCTGAAAATGACGTAATATCCGAAGAAATCACAGTTGATGGTGTCGAAGAAGTTTTTGATGACGATACTTCCAACGATGAAATTGAAATGGTTGGTGTAGAAGATGTGAGTGAGGAACTTCCTACTTATCAACGTAGGCAAGAACGCCAATATAAAATTCAGGAAGTCATTAAACGGCGTCAAATTTTGTTGGTACAAGTCATCAAAGAAGAGCGCGGCAACAAAGGTGCAGCACTCACAACTTATTTGTCTTTAGCAGGTCGCTATTCTGTTTTAATGCCAAATACAGCGCGGGGGGGTGGTATTTCACGAAAGATTACGAGTGTACAAGATCGTAAACGTCTTAAAGAAATTGTAAAAGAATTAGAAGTTCCGAAAGGCATGGGAGTTATTCTGCGAACCGCCGGAGCAAATAGAACGAAAGCAGAGGTCAAGCGCGATTACGAATACCTCATGCGATTGTGGGATACCATTCGCACTTTAACACTCAAATCAATCGCTCCATGCATCGTTCATGAAGAAAGTAGCCTCATCAAGCGTTCCATTCGAGATCTCTACAATAAAAATATTGACGAAATTCTTGTGTCTGGTGATCCAGGATATCGCGAAGCAAAAAATTTTATGCGTATGCTCATGCCGAGTCACGCAAAAGTCGTTCAACCTTACCGTGACCCTATTCCTATTTTCGTGCGCAACAATATTGAAACTCAACTTGATAAAATGTTGCACCCAAAAGTTTTTTTAAAATCCGGTGGTTACCTCGTTATTAATCAAACGGAGGCACTCGTCGCCATCGATGTCAATTCCGGTCGTTCCACCAAAGAACATTCAGTTGAAAAAACCGCATTACAGACCAACATTGAAGCTGCAGAAGAAATAGCACGTCAATTGCGCTTACGTGATTTGGCTGGATTAATTGTGATTGATTTCATTGATATGTTTGAAGAACGCAATGTGAAAATGGTTGAAAAAAAATTAAAAGATTGCTTAAAAAGTGATCGCGCTCGCATCCAAGTTGGTCACATTTCACATTTTGGCCTTCTAGAAATGAGTCGCCAACGTATTCGCATATCAGTCCTAGAAAGCACAATGCAACAATGCCCACATTGTTACGGGACGGGAAGCATACGTTCTGAATCATCAATTGCTTTGCATGTCATGCGTTCAATTGAGGAACATCTTCTTCATAATCCACAGCATAATATTATCGTACGTACACCTGCGACAACAGCACTTTATGTTTTAAATCACAAACGCAATATCCTTGTTAACCTAGAGACACGCTTCAAGCTCAGCATCAATATTGAAGCAGATGATAGCATAGGGACACAACATCTTGTCATTTCAAAAAGTACAGTGGCGGAGTCTGCCGTTCAATCTTCATTAATATCTGAAAATAACAGCAAGGAAAAAAATGAATCCTCAGCTCTAATAGGAAGTGAATCCGACACGGAAAAAACATCGACTGAAACAAAGCAACGGCGTTGCCGCAAAAATCGTCAAAGCAAGGTTAGTGATAATTCTCTTTCAGTTGTTCATAAAAAAGACGACACTTCAAGCGAAGAAGCTTCCCGTCGTAGAGGACGCCGCCGAGGGCGTTCCGGTGGTCGTCCGGACAAAGATAATAGCCTAAACCAATCTCGTATTTCTCATACAGAGCTGGTAGGAGATTTTTCCAAGCAAAATTTACCAGGAGTTGAAGAGAGCCACGTCCAATCCGTTGAACCTGAAGAAATTAAAAATGAAATACAATCTTTGGTTACACAAAAAAGTGAAATTGCAGGCACTAATTCAACCACTAAGCCCAAAAAGCGTAAAGCAGTTCCTGCAAGAACAACAAAAAGTAAACAGACTTCCGATAACAATCAAAATACAAAAATACAAAACTTTTTTGAAAAAGAAACTACAGTGGATGTAGAACAAAAAACTGAAAAAAAGGAAGCAGAGGACCCTGTGCGTGAAGTGGTACAAGAATCTTCTGAAAAAGCTAAAAAAGTAACGCGTAGAGCACAGAAAAAATCGAATGCTGAAAAATCAATGCAAGTAAAGAAGATATTAGAGCAAGAACCCACACCCGTAACAGAGAGAATTCCCAATCCTTCCCCCGTAGAAAATGAAGGAGTGTCCAACCAATCTGTTATCTCTTCATCAACATTTAATGACGTTGAAGCAATGTCTAGTGGTGTTGATTCTCCAAAAACCAAACGTATCGGCTGGTGGAAACGCAGAATTCGTTCTAAAAATTAAGTGCAAAAAAATTGCCACAAAGTGATTTGTGGCAAAATAAACAGCAGAACGCGAAAAGCCTCTCGCTTCCCCCTCGCCCCATTCTATCGTTCATGTTTGGCTTTTTCTTGTTCAGCCCTCATACGATCTTCAATCTCTTTTTGCTTTGATTGGATAACTTGTTGCAACTTTATTTGTTCTTGTTGAAAATCTTTTTCTTCCATACCAGGACCTGTATACGCAGCCGTAAATCCATTTAAAGAAAACTCAATAGGATTAGCAGACCCCCGGAAATTAACCGTGGTTACAGTCATTTTTGTGCCGTTTTTCATAGCCGCAACAAGCTTATCGTCTAAAATATCATTGGCAATACAACTCGGCCCATTACAAATAATGTAAGGAACTTTTTTAGAAAAATTATCTCCAATTTGAATGCGAACACCTTCTGGCAAAAAGCGACCTGTGGGGACCTGAATCCCTATACGCCTCTCATTTTGTTTTCCTTTTATCTCTACCAGATTAAAAGCTGTTAAAGGCTGGCCCGTACTTGATACAACAGTGTTCATCGTATTACAAATATCAACGTCATGCTGCTTACTGCAAACCTTGTACCAGCCTTGAGACAAAGTCTGCGCATTTACAGGAATATGAACCGCGAAAAACAAAGCTGCACCCCCAGCTAGTACCGAAATAGCAGAATAGACATTTTTGTGCAACATAACTTAGTTAATCCTTTCAACATATTTTTACAAAGGCCCTGCTGTTAGGAACATCACGTACATCCTTCTGGTGTATTCGCTTAAACCAACAACACAGCACCCGCTTACGTGCTTCTTACTCCAAAAAAAAATTCAATTCAGAAAAAAACACCACAACAAACCAAAAAAGCTCCTACGAATCCCCACGTGCCCCCTTTATCACAGCAGCTATTTGTACAATATTTATCTACAAAATACCCTAATACATAAAGTAAAATTACACAAACGAATCGATATTGCAACATGCTTAAAGTGGGCTTTTATGTTATTTTATAAATACCGCCATTTTAAATTTATTTTTGCATTTATGACTTTCCTTTTTAGTCATGGGGCGCTAACAGCAGGTATCGCGATGCATGGAGTGCCAAAATTATCAGATGAATTCGATCATCTTCCTTATGCATTTCCTGAAGCAAACCGAAAAGGGAAAATAACTTACGGTGTCGTTGGGACATTTGACGGACTAAATCCATTTGTTGTCCGTGGTTTTCGAACGACCGCGAGGGGGCTGTTCGCTGATGAACAGTTCTCCGGCCTCGTTTATGAAACAATGATGGTGCGTTCTCGCGATGAAGCTTTCACGCTTTATGGTCTCTTGGCAGAGAGGGTTGAATTAAATGACGAACGTACCGAAATTACCTTCTTTCTTAACCCAGAAGCGCGATTTTCTGATGGAAAACCGATAACCCCCGACGACGTCTTATTCACGATAGAACTCCTCAAGGATAAGGGAAGACTTCCGTTTAATCAGTATATGAAACGCATAGAATCTACTGAAAAAATTGGAAATAACGGTGTAAAAATATATTTTCCACATTCGAAAGATCGTGAGTTTCCACTTCTTTTAGCAAGTGTAATGCCCATTTTGCCAAAGCACACTATCAATGCTGACGATTTTGAGAAGAATGGTTTAGATAAAATTCTAGGAAGTGGCCCTTACGTCATTGAGCGTGTTGATCCAGGAGAACGGATAATTTACAAACGTAATCCTGATTATTGGGGAAAAGATCTCTCCATTAATAAAGGACTAAATAACTTTGATACCATTCAAATCGAGTATTTTCGCAGCGATACAGCGCGCTTTGAAGCCTTTAAAAAAGGCATTATTGACATTTTCATTGAAACAAACCCAAGCCGCTGGAAACACTCTTATAATTTCCCCGCCGTTCGTGAAGGGCGGATTATCAAGGAAAGCTTTTCAAAGGGAACACCAGCTGACGTCATGGGATTTGTTTTTAACACACGCCGCATTATTTTTAAAGACAAAAGAGTAAGACAAGCATTATCGATGCTTTTTGATTTTGAATGGACCAATCGCCATTTGTTCAATAACGTCTATACTAGGACAGAGGGTTATTGGGACGGATCTGTTCTTTCAGCAATCGGAAGGCCTGCGAGCAAAAAAGAAGAATTGCTTTTAGCACCTTATCCTGACGCCGTTCTTCCTGAGGTGATGGACGGGAGTTGGCGTGTACCGAAAACAGATGGATCAGGGATGGATAGGTTGGCTATTCAAAGGGCTTGGAAACTTTTACAGAAAGCTGGTTTTACCAAAAAAAACGGTATGGTTGTTCTCCCCAATGGTCTACCTTTCCAGTTTGAGATCATGACCAGATCGCTTGAGGAAGAGAAAATCGCACTGGCATTTCAAAGTACTTTGTTACGACTCGGCATCTACGCAGAAATAAGAACCGTCGACGACAGTCAATATCAAAGTCGCCTGGGGATGTTTGATTACGATATGATTATTGGAAGATTACGAAACTCCCTATCGCCAGGAAATGAACAAACAAATCGCTGGGGATCAATTTCTCAAAATTTAAAAGGGAGTTTTAATTTTGCCGGAGTAGCCGATCCCGCTGTAGACGCGATGATAGCAGCCATGCTCGATTCACGTTCAGATGTTGATTTTATCGCAGCGGTTCGTGCTTTGGATAGGATTCTTATTTCTGGAAGTTACTACATACCACTTTACCATTTGCCTAAGCAGTGGATAGCCCGTTGGTCATATATTAAGCACCCTACTTATACCCCACTTTACGGATACCGCCTTCCAGCTTGGTGGCGTGAATGAACAACTTTTTTACAGAAACACCACATCAGGTTACTCCTAATTATGAAATTACCGTTTGATAATGGCAAACGCTCATCAAAAAATTTTTTTCAATGTCTGTAATTATATACGGTACAAATTTGTTAAATAGAGTAATATTATCATAGTCGTCATCATTCAGACATTTCTGCAAGTTGTGCCATGATATTTGCGGACCCGGTGAGTTTCTCGTCTATCGTCGCCCAATTGCGAATAAGAACGATACTCTGGTTTGGTCGGATTTTTGCCATCGCGCCCTGTTTTCCAATCCATTGAACAAGAGCAACACCGTTTTTAAAATAATTATCACGAAACTGCACAACAATTCCCTTTGGTCCAGCATCCAGTTTTTCTACATGCGCCTTTCGACATAATATTTTTATATGAAAAACTTTAAGAAGATATCGAACTTCAGGCGGCAAAGGACCAAAACGATCAATTAATTCAGCCCCAAATTCATTGATCTGTTCTAGATTATCTAGCTCTGTTAAACGGCGATAAAGGCCAATACGCAACGACAAATCAGGTACGAAACTTTCCGGTATCATGACTGTTACACCAAGAGAGATTTGAGGTGACCATTGCTCGTCCCCGTTTATCTTACCATCTTTTAAATCAGCAACAGCCTCTTTGAGCATCTTTTGATATAATTCGAATCCAACTTCTTTGATATGTCCTGATTGCTCTTCGCCTAAAAAATTGCCCGAACCGCGAATATCCATATCATGACTTGCCAATTGAAAACCGGCTCCCAGAGTGTCAAGAGACTGCAAAACTTTAAGACGACGATCAGCAGCAGGGGTTAAAATTTTACCAGAAGGAAACGTAAACAGCGCATAAGCACGCTGCTTTGAGCGCCCTACTCTACCCCGCAATTGATAGAGTGCAGATAAACCAAACATCTCAGCGCGATGCACAATTAACGTGTTAGCCGTTGGAATATCAAGACCAGATTCAATGATAGTTGTCGACACTAAAACATCGTATTGGCCATCGTAAAACGCATTCATAATATCATCAAGTTGTACAGCTGGCATCTGCCCATGAGCTACAACAAATTTAAGCTCCGGCACATACGTCTTTAGATATTCTTCCACAAAAGCAAGATCCGAAATACGGGGGCAAACGTAAAAACTTTGTCCACCGCGGTAATATTCTCGGAGCAACGTCTCTCGTACGACGAGCGAATCGAAAGGCGAAATAAAAGTGCGCACCGCCATTCTATCAACGGGTGGAGTCGTTATCAATGAAAGTTCACGTACTCCCGATAATGCTAATCCTAAAGTTCTTGGAATTGGTGTCGCTGAAAGCGTAAGAACATGAATGTCACTCTTAAGTTCCTTTAGGCGCTCTTTATGCTTTACTCCAAAATGCTGTTCCTCATCAATAATAAGGAGCCCCAAGCGCGAAAAATTGACCGCATTACTCAGTAACGCGTGCGTTCCAATAACGATATCAATAGTACCATCTGAAATTCCTTTTTTAACCCTTGCTAGCTCTTTAGCATCCACGAGCCTTGAAACATGACCAATTTTAACAGGTACTCCTTGAAAGCGTGAGAGAAAAGTCTTGTAATGCTGTCGTGAAAGCAAAGTGGTCGGCACAACAACAGCAACCTGATATCCCCCCAACGCCGCAACAAAAGCGCTCCTAATGGCGATTTCGGTTTTTCCAAAGCCGACATCTCCACATATCAAACGATCCATTGGCTTTCCTGATGCCATATCACATAATACAGCATCGATTGCATCCATTTGATCTTCCGTCTCTTCATAAGGAAAACATGCAACAAATTCATCAAATAACCCGTTTTCTGGAACTAAAATAGGTGCAGAACGTACAGCGCGCTCCGCAGCCACGCGGACCAATTGTCCCGCTATTTCTAATAAATATTTTTTCAGCCGTGCTTTACGTGCCTGCCAAGCGACACCACCTAACTTATCTAGGATTACGTCTGTCCCCTCCGCTCCATAACGTGAGAGGAGTTCGATATTTTCAACCGGTAAAAAAAGTCGATCGCCTCCCGCATATTTGACTTCTAAACAATCCCTCAAAATTCCGGTTGTCATAATGGTTTTAAGACCAACAAATTGCCCGATACCATGATCAAGGTGCACAACTATATCGCCAGAATTTAAAGCAGCGACTTCAGAAATGAAATTTGTAGCATTACGTTTGCGCTGTCTTGGCGACCTTATGAATCTATCTCCCAGAATATCCTGTTCTGTTATAATAACGAAATCCTCGGTTTCAAAACCATGCTCAATCATTATAACGGCCGCAGATACACAATCGTATGGCATTTCCCTGATATTTTCTAATGACTTTGCAATATTTACCTTTGTCAATCCGTGATCACAAAAAACTTGTAATAAACGATCGAGAGACCCTTCACTCCAGAAAGCTAAAAGTACTTTTTTACCAGAAGCATGTAACGAAGCAATGTGGTCAATTACGCTTGAAAAGACGCTTTTTTCCTGCACACTACGCTCTTTTACAAAATTATACCCCGGTTTAACATTTGCGTGCACAATCGTTCGTCCCGGAATTTGCGGAGCATTAAAAGGTGTGAAATCAATACGCTGCACAAATTGTTGTGCTCGCTCTAAAATAGAGTTTGGCGTTAGATAAAGAAGGTTAGGCTTCACAGGATGATAAAAAGCAGAACTTTCTTCGTCATTTTCGTGTTCTTTACGGGTAGCGTAATAATCTTCAATAAGACGATAACGCTCTATTAGGGCTTCTTCTACAAGGTTTTGAAAAACAACGGTAAAATCACAGCAATAATCAAAAAAAGTGTCAAGTTTTTCATAAAAAAACGGTAACCAATGCTCCATACCAGAAAAACGCCGCCCTTGAGAAATTGCTTTGTAAAGCATATTATTTTTCTGTGATACACCAAACTCGCGGACGTAATTGCTTTTAAATTTACTAACAAACTCAGGAGCAAGAATAACCTCACTCATCGACTGTAATAACAATCCAGTTCTTTGGCTTGTCGTTCTTTGTGTAGCAGTATCGAATACACGTATATTCTCTAGAGTATCTCCAAAAAAATCAAGACGTAGAGGCTTGATATCCATGGGAGAAAAAATGTCAATGATATCCCCCCTCACAGCGAACTCACCGACATCACGAACAACCGTGACGCGCTCAAACCCCCTAGACTCCAGAGATTGAATTAAATGTTCCACGTTAATATTTTGTCCAACACGCGCGCGGAAAACCTGATCTTCAATTATATTCTTGGGAGGCAGTTTTTGCATAATTGCATTTGCTGTTGTTAATATGATGGCAGAACGCGGATTTTTACAAAGATCTAATATACGCGCCAAAGCCGATAATCGACGTGCCATAACAGAAACTCCGGGCGACACGCGGTCATAAGGCAAACAATCCCAAGCAGGAAATTGAATAACAGGCAAATTTGGTTCAATGAAATTTAAAATCTGTTGTAGACAAGGAATATTAGTTCCATCACGAACGACGTAAACAAGCGGCTTATTTTTCGCGACTTCTGAACTCAATTTAATAAGCGCAAAAGCTTCAAATCCATCAGCGACCCCGTCAAAAACCATGAAAGTAGAAATACTTTTGGGAACGACAATTTTTTTAAATAGAGGCATAAGGATCAATTTGAACTTGTGTAAACACGATAATTTACAATGTCGTGAAAAAGTGGACTATTAATAATTTCAGACGGTGGTGAAATCTCCCCAGTAATCCACATAAACAAGTCGCGATCATCAAAGGACATAATGTACTCAAGCTCAGAGACAGCCTCACCACTCATATTAGCAATATGAGCGTCCACATAGCTCCCTAAAATTAAATCCATTTCACGAATCCCCCGATGCCACGCACGAAAAACCAATCTGCGACGACGCACGCTCAACCGACTCCCGCCAACGACAAAACCCGTCATAAAAAGCTCCTTAGTAGGCGAAAAATAATATCAATACAATACCAATTTACAAAACAAATTTTTTACCTCGCCTTAAGGCAATTCAATAATCTTTCTTTCTTTTAGTGTAATTCTGCGATGCATTTGCTTAGCCAAAGAGTAATTATGCGTCGCAACAAGGGCAGAGAGCCCCGATTGACGGACAAGCACAGACAAAGCTTGAAATACGTAAGCTGAGGTTATAGGATCGAGATTTCCAGTAGGCTCATCGGCTAAAAGAACTGAAGGAGCATTTGCTATCGCACGCGCAATAGCAACACGCTGTTGCTCACCGCCCGATAATTCCGATGGACGATGTCTGGCGCGATGAGAAACACGCAAGTATGTCAATAGTTTAAACGCACGATCCTCCGCTACGGACTTTTTTAATCCAGCTATCATTTGTGGTATCATGACATTTTCCAAGGCTGTGAATTCTGGAAGTAAATGGTGAAATTGATAAACAAAACCAATATCATTTCTCCTGATTTCTGTCCTCTCATCATCAGGACGCTTTGTACAAACAACCCCCCGTAACACCACATCACCCGCTGTTGGTCTTTCCAACAACCCAGCAATATGGAGAAGAGTAGATTTTCCAACACCAGATGGTGCAACAAGCGCCACGAGCTCCCCACGATTAAGAGTGAAATTAGCCTTATCCAAGATAACCAAAGGTTTCCCACTCTCGAAAAAACACTGATCAATCTCAACAAGCTCTAAAATAGCTGCCATCACTCGTACCTTAGAGCTTGCACCGGATCTAATCTAGCAGCCCGCCACGCCGGAACGAGCGCAGCAAGAAACGACAGACATAAAGACATTATAGCAACCACAACCGTCTGACTCCACTCAATTCGTGCTGGCAATTTTGTTAAAAAGTATAACTGAGGATTAAAGACATCAACATTAAATAGCCAAGATATGAAATTCTGAATATGCTCGATATTTGCAGCAGCGATAATACCTAAAATCAGACCTAATATTGTTCCAATAAATCCAATCATCATCCCAGTTGCAATAAAGATACGCAGAATCGCGTTTTTACGCGCTCCCATCGTACGCAGAATTGCAATATCGTGGCTTTTGTCTTTTACTAGCATAATAAGCCCCGAAGTAATATTTAGAGCAGCAACGAGAATGATAAGGGAAAGAATAAAAAACATAACATTCCGCTCAATCTGCAAAGCTGAAAAAAAAGCTTGATTGCGTGTGCGCCAATCAACTAAATAGACTTGCTTATTAACGACTTTTTCTATCAACGGCTTTATCTGATCGACAGCATCTGGATCATCCAAAAATAATTCTAAAGATTTTATCTTATCTTCTAAATTAAAAAACATTTGCGCTTGTCGAAGAGGCATAAAAACGAATATTGAGTCATACTCAGACATACCAACCTCAAAAATTGCGATAACCTTATAGGCCTTAACACGCGGCGTAACTCCAAAAGGGGTTACATCGCCTTCTGGCGTAATGATACGGAGATCGCTCCCTATTGTAAGCCCCAATTTCGCTGCCAAACCGCTTCCGATCGCAACCCCCTCTTCTTCATCGAATTTAGAAAGAGTACCAAACTTTATATTTCGATATACCATCTTAAGTTTTTCTAAATCTCGTTTACGTACACCTCTAACCAAAGCACCAGAACCGCCCTCAAATTCACCCTGCACAAGTGCTTGACCTTCAACAACGGGAAGAACAAATTTTACGCCATTCACGGATTCTAAAGAAGGAATAAGAGAGTTATAATCCGAAAAACCAGAATCAGCTGTTTGTACGATAAGATGTCCGTTCATACCAAGGATACGGCTGAGAAGCTCTGTATGAAAACCATTCATCACAGCCATAACAACGACCAAAGCGAATACCCCCAGCATAATTCCAATTAAAGAAATAATTGAAATAACGGACGCAACCACATGTTTTCTATTCGGCATCATATAACGAAAAGCTATCATCCATTCATAAGATGAAAACCACTCATTCCTCAACCTATTCATAACATTGTCCATACATCGTCCGTCAAATAGTAGAAAATTGATTGAGTACTTCTTCAACTTTTAAGATTTTTTTTACATTCGTTTTTCGATCTTTAACGTCAACTTCGTTTTGCGCGGCATTTTTGGGACCAACAATGATTTGCGTCGGCACACCAATTAGATCCATCACCGCAAACTTTGATCCAGGGCGCTCATTTCTGTCATCCAATAATGGATCGAGACCAGCATTAATTGCTGCTTGATAAAGAGTCTCACACGTGCAAGTACATTTTTCGTCGTCTGGATTCATATTGACAATACCAAAATCAAACGGTGCCACTGATTTTGGCCAAACGATACCATTTTCATCGTGAGAACCCTCAATGATCGCGGCAACAAGACGCGAAGGACCAATTCCATAAGATCCCATAGAGACCATATGCTCTTTTCCATCCTGCCCCATAATTTTTGCTCCCATTGGGCCAGAATATTTTGTACCAAAATAAAAAATATGCCCAACTTCAATGCCACGAGTAGATAAACGATTGTTTTCGGAAACCTCAGCCCATTCCTCTTCATTATGCATTTCCTCCGTAGCTGCATAAAAAGACGTCCATTCTCTCACAATGTCGGCTAAAGCAACCTTATCAGTAAAATCAACATCGGCGCGCGGAATAGTAAGTTCTAGAAACCTCTTGTCACAAAATATAGCGCTCTCACCTGTATTTGCTAAGATAATGAACTCATGACTAAGTTCACCGCCTATAGGACCCGTATCAGCACGCATAGGAATTGCTTTTAAGCCCATGCGTGAAAAAGTGCGTAAATAAGCTACGAACATACGGTGATAAGATGTCTTTGCACTTTCATGATCAAAATCAAATGAATAAGCATCTTTCATTAAAAATTCCCGGGAACGCATAACACCAAAGCGTGGACGGATTTCATCACGAAATTTCCATTGAATATGATACAAATTAAGCGGAAGATCCTTATAAGAACGAACGTATGAACGAAAAATATCTGTTATCATTTCTTCGTTGGTTGGACCGTAGAGTAAATTACGCCCCTGACGGTCTTTGATACGCAACATTTCTAGACCATAATCATCGTAACGACCGCTTTCACGCCAAAGATCAGCGGATTGAATAGTGGGCATCAATACTTCTATAGCACCAGCCCGCTCCTGCTCTTCACGAATAATTTTACAAACTTTATCAAGAACTTTTTTACCTAAGGGTAGCCAAGAGTAAATCCCTGATGCCTGCTGGCGAATCATACCCGCACGCAACATGAGGCGATGAGAGACAATTTCTGCTTCTTTAGGATTTTCTTTTAAAATAGGGAGGAAATATCGAGAAAGACGCATTGAAGTAATTAACTCCTAACCAAATACACCACGTCGAAACAATTCAAAATATACTACGCACCGATCTATAACTACATTCTGAATACTTTCAAGCATAGTAACCACATTATTAAGAAATTTATGTACTCTATTTTTTGTTGATCATGTTTCAGCAATAAGACAACCTAACAAGCTCCTTCTATTTCTTTAATCAAAAAGAGATCACATGACACCAAAATATCTTATTTGGATCGATGCAAAAAAACTGTGCAAACAGGTTTTTTTTGCCATATTGCATTAACTGATGCTCTTACCGCACGCCGCACCGCTTCTCGAATAAGTTCATTATTTTTTCGCGTGGCACGCGGAATACTATGAATGGTATTTTCGACGACGTCTAAAAGCACATTTTTTAGAATCTTACCCTTTCCATCATTTTCAGGTAAACCAAATGTGGTCAAACAAATATCACCAAAAAGATCATGCCTGCTATCCATTTGAAAAGAAACAGCAACATAACCAGCGTAACTTAATTTTCGACGCTCACGAATTCCCAGCTCATCTTCATCACCAATGAGGCAACCATCCTTGTAAATACGCCCAACAGAAATTTGATCAACAACCTCTACAGGCTCTGGTGCGAGACGCAACATACTCCCGTTTCTGATATCAACAACGGTTTTAATACCCGCTTGGCGTGCTAAATTTGCTTGAGAAGCAATATGAATCGATTCACCGTGTACAGGAACAAGTATCCGTGGTTTCACCCAATCGTACATCTGTAAAAGCTCTGAACGATAAGGATGACCCGAAACGTGTGTCAGTGCATCATTATTCGTAATAATTTTAACCCCCAAATCTATAAAGCGGTTCTGTATTTCAATGATAGCTTTTTCATTTCCTGGAATTGTTCTAGACGAATAAATGACAGTATCACCGGCCGAAAGCGCGATATGACCCATTTCTTTCCGTGACAATTTTGCCAAAGCTGCACGCGGCTCACCCTGACTACCCGTTACGATCAAAACAATATCTTTTCGCGAAATATAACCGTAATCTTCTTCTGTAATGAATGGCGCTAAGCCACTCATATAACCGAGTTCTTGTGCAACTGCGATACTTCTCTTAAGGGAGCGTCCAACAACGAGAACTTTGCGCCCAGCAGTTTCAGCTGCAAGAGCGATTGAACGTATTCGAGCAATATTAGATGCAAAAGTTACGACAGCAATCTGCCCCTCAGCTTTTGAAAAAACTTCAGAAAGGCTTCCCTGAATCTCTCGCTCAGATGGCGATACACTATCCCGGCACGCATTAGTAGAATCACAAAGCAACGCCAAAACACCTTTTTTTCCTAAGACGCGAAATCGTTTTTCATCTGTTGCGTCTCCAAGCGAAGGCGTACGATCAATTTTCCAGTCGCCAGTATGGATGATAGTGCCTAAAGATGTTGTAATTGCCAGGGACACGGATTCGGGAATAGAATGGTTAACTGCAATGGCTTCAACAGAAAAAGAGCCAACCTGAAAACAATCGCCTGCTCGAAAAATATTTAACGGAATTTTATATGATCCGAAATCTGATTGATTTTTGCCCTCTAATAATCCTGCCGTAAAAGGAGTGCAGTAAAGTGGGATTTTAAGCCTTGGCCATAAATCGAGGACGGCGCCGTAGTGATCTTCGTGAGCGTGCGTCAAAACGAGGCCGCGTATATTGTGCTTTTCGCTCTCCAAAAAACGAATATCTGGCAAAATAAGATTTACGCCCGGTAACTCAGGACCAGCAAAACTAACCCCCATATCAACAAGCAGCCATTCACGAAAATCCAGAGAACCAAAGCTATAAGCAGCTAAATTCATCCCTATTTCACCTACTCCCCCGAACGGTAAAAAAGTGAATTCATTTCCATTAGCCGCAACCATAAACTTCTCCTAAAGAATTAAATAATTCAGTGGCAAGATAAAATTTCATAATTTTATAAATCAACGACGGCTCGCGCTAACAGAAGCTGCCGAACCAAAATGAACATCCCCGGTCGTTACGACTGCCCGCCGACCACTGTTCTGCTTTATGATGCAGTTAAAATCACTGTCAAGACCATCAAAAACACCTTCGATAATTTTTTTATCATTGACTATTTTGACATGCTTCCCAAGATGAGCTGAATACGAGAGCCACTTTTTACGGATCACACTTCTTCCCCCTGGTTGTTTCCAAAGGAGATAATTTTTAGAAAAATATTCAGTCAAAACTGTAAACAACTGCTTCACATCAACGTGAAGGCCAATATTTTTCAAACTTGAAGTGGGATATGGCGCATTTTCGCAATGGTGACTCACATTTATTCCAATACCAATAACTAACGCATACCGTTGTGACGTTACCTCAAAACTTTCAAGCAAGATTCCCGAACTCTTAGCCCCCTTTAACAATATATCATTTGGCCATTTTAAGCTAATGATATCATTCACTTGTTTTTTATCTTTTATAAACTCTCTTATTGTTTCTGCCACACTAACTCCGGCAACAAAACCAAACTGAGCAGCAGTTTTATGAACGGTATCATCAACCAACAAAAGGCTAGAATACAGATTTCCTTTCGGACTATACCACGCCCTTCCCCTTCTTGCTTTTCCCTGTAACTGCTCTCTCGCTACAATCCAAAGACGACCCAAATGACCTACATACGCCCTTTTTCGCGCAACAGAATTTGTCGAATCAACAACTTCATGCGACTCGACAACATATCCTTGCTCCCGCGCAAAATCTGACAAAACATAAGTCATATTCGCTAAAATAACGCAACTGCGGCTTTTTCTGCTAATTCAGAAAACCAGGACCCAAAGAACATGTAAAATAGAGTAAATAACGCAAAAAAACCAAGACAAAACCGAAGCTCGGTCGACAAAATAAAACAACCAATCTTCTCATCATCAAACCACATAATTTTGACAATCCGTAAATAGTAAAAAGCTCCAATAACGGATGCAACCATACCAACGATAACAAACGGGACAAAACCAGCATTGACAGCGGCAGAAAATGTATACCACTTCCCAAAAAAACCAGCCATAGGCGGTATACTTGCCAGAGAAAAAAGCTGTATTGTCATCACAACAGCCATAAAAGGATTAGTCTTTATCAACCCCGAGAGATCATAAATATTTTCAATATTTTCACTGCTCGACCGCATTCCAAGAATAAAAGCAAATGAGCCAAGTGTCATACCGAGATAAATAGTCATATAAAGGATCACGCTTTTTATCCCAAGCACATCTCCAGCAGCCAGACCAATGAGCGCGTATCCGATGTGACTAATCGAGGAATACGCCATTAAACGCTTAATATTGCTCTGGCCAATCGCTGCAAATGCACCAAGAATCACAGACGCAACTGCCATGAATATCAAAATCTGCTGCCATGCAGGCATAACACCATCAGGACCGGAACTTAATGGAACAAAAGCCACAACAACGGTACGAACCATCAAAGACATCGCAGCAATTTTGGGAGCAACAGCAAAAAATGCTGTAACAGGCGTCGGCGCCCCCTCATAAACATCAGGGGTCCACATATGAAACGGAACTGCAGAGATTTTAAAGCCTAAGCCAGCCAAAATAAAGACAATTCCAAAAATAACACCTAATTTCATATCTTCATTTTTCAAAGTAACTGCAATTTCGTGAAAACCAATTTGGCCAGTAAAACCATAAAGCAAAGAAACACCATAAAGCAGCAATCCTGAAGACAGAGCTCCCAAAACAAAATATTTAATACCTGCTTCAGAAGACTTCACATTGTCGCGGTTAATCGCAGCCAGAACGTACAAAGCAAGAGATTGTAACTCCAACCCCATGTAAAGTGACAGCATATTACCCGCAGAAATCATGAACATCATGCCGAGAATTGCTAAAAGAACTAACACTGGAAATTCGAATGTATCAAATTTTTGAGTGCAGGTAAAACCAACCGACATAATGAGAGAAAAAAGCGCCGCAATGAGAGTTAAAACCTTCATATAACGACTGAAAGAATCTATAATAAGCGCATTGGTTTGAAATGACCCATTTTGAGGAAAAATGACGATCACGACGATAGTCGCTACAAGAAGGGCAATCGCTAAACCAGTCACAGTCAAATAGGAGCGCGAACCAGAATAAACGCCAATTAAAAGCAATACGACGGCACCTAACGCTATTAAAATTTCCGGGAAAATTAACACTAATTGAGTCATTAATTCAGTTTGCATGAGCATTCTTCTCTTCTAGTGTAGTTTGTTAATAAGAGCTTTTACAGAAAGCGCCGTTGTTTTTAAAATAGGGGTCGGATAAACACCAAAAAATATCGTGAGAATAACCATCGGATAGAGGATGATCTTCTCTCTAGAAGAAAGATCCGTGAGGACCTTCAAACTTTCCTTATTTAAGGCACCAAAGACTACGCGCCTATAAAGATAAAGCGCATAAGCAGCAGATAAAATAACACCTGTTGTGGCAAAAATTGCGACTAATTTACTAATTTGAAAAACACCTAATAAAGTCAAAAATTCGCCTAAAAATCCCGACGTTCCTGGCAGACCAATATTTGCCATAGTAAAGATCAGGAACACAACCGCGTATTTAGGCATGTTATTTACCAAACCACCGAAAGCAGCAATTTCACGTGTATGCAGACGATCATATACAACCCCAACACAAAGAAATAAAGCTGCTGACACAATCCCGTGAGACAACATTTGATAAATAGCACCCTGAACGCCCTGCTCATTCGCGGCAAAAATACCCATAGTCACATATCCCATATGAGCCACTGATGAATAAGCAATGAGCTTTTTCATATCAGTCTGAACAAGAGCAACCAACGAAGTATAAACGATAGCAATAAGCGATAATACGAAAATTAGAGAAGAAAGATTAGCTGAAGCAACAGAAAACATCGGCAAAGAAAAACGGATGAAGCCATAACCGCCCAATTTAAGCATTATACCAGCTAACATAACAGACCCCGCCGTTGGAGCTTCCACGTGAGCATCCGGCAACCACGTATGCACAGGCCACATCGGCATTTTAACGGCAAAAGAAGCAAAAAATGCAAGCCACAACCATGTTTGCATATGTGAAGGAAATTGATAATCCATTAAAGTCGGCACATCGAGTGTTCCTGCTTCCCAATACATAACCATAACTGCCACCAGCATGAGGACCGAACCAAGAAAAGTATACAGAAAAAACTTCATACTAGCATAAACGCGACGCTCTCCGCCCCAAACACCAATAATAATAAACATAGGGATGAGGCTGCCTTCAAAAAAAACATAAAACAATATCGCGTTGAGAGCGCAAAAAACTCCAATAACAGCGACTTCAAGAAGCAAAAAAGAAATCATATAAATTTTTAATTTATCTTGAACAGTTTCCTGACTTGCTAAAATACAAAAAGGCAAAAGAAAAGCCGAAAGGACAACAAATAAAACGGAAATGCCATCAATACCCATGTGATAATAGATATCGCTGCCCAACCAATTGAATCTCTCAGTCATTTGAAAATCAGGATTTGTATTATCAAACCCAGCCCAAATTACCAAAGAGATGATAAAAACAAATACACTCGTGAAAAACGCAACATTACGTATATTGCGTTTTGCTGCCTCGCTGTCATCTTTGATCAGCAAAATTAAAATTACACCAACAAGCGGTAAAAACGTAACCGTGGAGAGAATAGGCCAATCAGTCATCAACTCAAGCTCCCGATCATCATCCACGTAATCAACCCCGCAACGCCGACGAGCATCGCAAACGCATAATGATAAAGATAACCCGTCTGCATCCGAACAACTTTATTTGTGATATCGACGACACGTGCGGCAACACCATCTGGACCAAAACCGTCAATAACCTTACCATCACCAACTTTCCAAAAAAAGCGACCAACTTTTAAAGAAAAACGAACAAACAAGATGTCATACAATTCATCAAAATACCATTTATGATAAAAAAACCGATGTATAGAAGGCATAAACTTTGCAATTTTTTTCGGAATAAATGGAGCAACTACGTAAAATAAGTATGCTAACACAAACCCAAAAATCATCACTGTAAACGGTGACCATTTAACCCAGATTGGAACGTTATGCACTTCGTGAAGGATATGGTTATGCGCCCCTGTAAATAAAGCTCTCTTCCAAAATGCATTGTACAAATCACCGAAAAAATAAGGTTGAAAAACTACACCAGAAAACAGTGCCCCAACAGACAAAATAAAAAGCGGCACTAACATAACCGGAGGCGATTCATGAACATGATGCATAACGTCGACAGTTGCACGTGGCTTGCCATGAAACGTCATGAACAAAAGACGCCACGAGTAAAAGCTGGTCAATAATGCTGCAAAAACGAGAAGCCAAAAAGCATACCCTGAAGCAACATTATGAGAGACAAATGCTGACTCTATAATTGCATCCTTAGAAAAAAATCCAGCCGTTCCAAAAAGTGTTCCCGGAATTCCAACACCTGTTAACGCAATAGTACCTATCACCATCATCCAATAGGTTACTTTTATATGCCTGCGCAAACCTCCCATTTTTCGCATATCCTGCTCATCTGATACTGCATGAATCACAGACCCAGCACCAAGAAACAGCAAAGCTTTGAAAAAAGCATGAGTAAAAAGATGAAAAACAGCTGCTCCATAAGCCCCGACGCCTAACGCAACGAACATATAGCCAAGCTGTGAGCACGTAGAATAAGCGATGACGCGCTTAATATCATTTTGCACCAGCCCCACAGTGGCCGCAAAAAACGCGGTTGTAGCTCCAACAACGATAACAACCGTCAAAGCAACAGAAGAGAGTTCAAAAATCGGAGACATACGTGCGACCATAAAAACACCCGCTGTTACCATTGTAGCCGCATGAATAAGCGCCGATACAGGTGTCGGTCCTTCCATTGCATCAGGAAGCCATGTGTGCAGCAAAAATTGTGCCGATTTCCCCATGGCTCCAACAAACAACAAAAGACACGTGATAGTAATCGCCGCCTGTCCATCAAGATTCCAGCCCAAAAAAGTTATATTTTGTGCAAAACTGCCATCCGCAGCCTTTTCAAAAATAGAATAAAAATCAACAGACTTAAACAAAACAAAAATGCTGAAGATACCTAAAAGAAAGCCGAAGTCCCCGACACGATTAACTATAAAGGCCTTCATAGCAGCCTTATTGGCAGAAGCCTTCTGAAACCAAAAACCAATTAATAAATAAGATGCAAGCCCAACACCTTCCCATCCAAAAAACATCTGCACCAAATTATTGGCTGTCACCAGCATAAGCATCATAAACGTGAACAAAGAGAGATATGCAAAAAAACGAGGTCTCGAAGGATCACGATGCATATAACCAATTGAATAAATGTGCACCAACGCCGAAACACTGTTTACAACAACGAACATGACAGCCGTCAATGTATCAATGTACAATACCCAGTTAAAATTCAAGACACCGATATTAACCCAATACAATAACGGAATATTAATCAATGCAGCATGACCGATAGCAATATTAAAAAATACCACCCACGACAATGCAGCAACAACGAGCATAAAGCTACACGTCACCAACTCACAGGCGCGAGCACCCAAAGTTTTTCCACCTACAGCAGAAATTAAAAAACCTAAAAGTGGGAGAAAGACGATTGTGTGATACATCACTGATCACCCTTTCATCACGTTAACATCTTCAACCGCAATAGAACCGCGATTACGGAAGAAAATCACAAGAATCGACAAACCAATTGCAGCTTCTGCAGCCGCTACTGTCAAAATGAATAAGGCAAATATCTGACCAACAAGATCGTGGAAAAATGCAGAAAACGCAACAAAATTAAGATTAACAGAAAGCAACATAAGTTCAATTGACATAAGAATAACGATTATATTTTTTCTATTTAAAAAAATCCCAGCAACACCAATCGTGAACATCAATGCAGAAACAATAAGATAATGAGTAATGTCAATGTGCATGATTCCCCCTTAAACGCCTTTACCTGATTCAACTTGCTTAACTTCAACAGCACTTTCCACCGTCCTAGAAACCTGAATCGCGACGGACTGTCGTTTTACACCGGATTTATGACGAAGAGTCAAAACAATAGCGCCAATCATTGCAACCAATAAAATCAACCCAGCAGTCTGAAAATAAAAAACATAATTCGTATAAAGGATATCGCCTAATGCCTGTGTATTTGTTCGTTGCGCCAAATCTGGCATCGATTGAGTAATACGCGTTTTAAGAGCAAAAGAAAAATGGCTGTTTAAAAAAATAATAATGAGCTCAACAGCAATAACAATTCCAACACAAAAACCGATAGGAGCATACCTAAATGCACTACTCTTTAGTTCGGCTGAATCAACATCAAGCATCATAACAACGAACAAAAATAAAACTGCTACAGCACCGACATAAACAACCAGCAAAAGTAGCCCCAAAAACTCAGCACCCGCTAACAAAAACAAAGCTGCGGCATTAAAAAAAACCAATATTAAAAATAAAACTGAATGCACTGGATTACGCGCTGCAATAACAACAACTGCGCTCGCTAGCATGATGAAAGCAAACAAATAGAAAAACGCCGCCGCTAGACCTGTTAACATAGGCCTCTCCTCGATTCAAAAAAAACGATTGGCACGATCATTCATACCAGACCAAAAAAACTATCGGAAAAACCATCCGACCACTCAACCTCTCAACGATAAGGCGCATCCACCAATATATTCCGAGCGATTTCTCGCTCCCAACGATCTCCATTCATCAAAAGCTTTTCTTTGTCATAATAAAGCTCTTCACGGGTCTCTGTCGCAAATTCAAAATTAGGACCTTCAACAATAGCTTCAACCGGGCAAGCTTCCTGGCAAAAACCACAATAAATGCATTTGACCATATCGATATCATAACGAACAGTTCTCCGTGTACCATCATTGCGTCGCGGCCCTGCTTCGATTGTGATTGCCTGAGCAGGACAAATTGCCTCACATAATTTGCACGCAATACACCGCTCCTCACCGTTTGGATAACGACGTAAAGCGTGTTCGCCACGAAAACGTTGAGAAACAAAACCTTTTTCATGAGGATAATTAATGGTGGGTTTTGGTGAAAAAAATTGACGCATTGCCAAACAAAAAGCGCTCAAAAATTCTAACAAAAGGAGCGATTTTGCTGCCTGAATAAGACCTGACACAGTGAGACCTCCTCTTAGGCTAAACCAGTATATTTTAAAAAAGTAGCGGTCACCACAACCATTGCCAACGAAAGCGGAAGAAATACCTTCCAACCTAGCCGCATTAACTGATCGTAACGATAACGCGGAACGAATGCCTTGACCATAGCGAACCAAAAAAACACAAAACAAACTTTCAAAGCAAACCAAACAACACCTGGAACCCAGTTAAGCCACCAAACATCCAAAAAGGGCAACCAGCCGCCTAAAAATAAAATAGTTGTTAATGCGCACATCAAAACAATAGCAACATATTCACCAAGAAAAAAAAGCATATAGGGAGTTGAAGAATATTCAACCATGTGCCCCGCAACAAGCTCAGATTCTGCTTCAACTAAATCAAATGGCGGGCGATTAGTCTCTGCGAGCGCAGAGATAAAAAATATGATAAACATGGGAAAAAGAATTAGCCAATTCCAATCAAGAAAACTGCTGAATGGAAGACCAAGAGTCGTGCCAATACCAGAAGTTTGTTTATGAACAATTGTTGTAAGATCCAACGAACCACTCACTAAAATGACAGTAACAAGCACAAACCCAATAGAAACTTCATAAGAAATCATCTGCGCAGCCGAACGCAAAGCCCCCAAAAACGGATATTTTGAATTGGAAGCCCATCCTCCCATGATAACACCATAAACCTCGAGAGAGGAAACAGCCAAAATGTAGAGTAGACCAACGTTGATATTTGCAATCTCCCAACCCTCATTAACTGGAATTACAGCCCAACTCGATAACGCAAGCGCAGCAGAAACAAAAGGAGCTAAAAGAAAAACACCTTTGTTAGCACCGGCAGGGATAATCGGTTCCTTAACAACGAATTTAATTAGATCTGCAAAGGACTGTAATAATCCCCATGGCCCAACAACATTTGGACCACGTCGTAATTGTACAGCGGCCCAAATTTTTCTATCTGCATAAAGAAGATAGGCAATAAAAACCAGAAGTACCACCAAAAGAAGAAGCGTCTTCCCAACCATAATAGATAACGGCAACAACCAGGTCGTAAAGAAATCGTACATAACTACCCTTTGCCCCTATTCTGTAGCATGTATAGCGCTATTTTTTGCGAGAGACGAACATTCAGCCATAACTGAAGAAGCACGCGCTATAGGATTTGTCAAATAAAAATCTTTAACCATAGAAGTAAATACTTGCTGCGATTCTATAACAAATGTTTGTGAACCAAGCACCTTAAGGTCGTTTATATCAGAAGGCACTATATCATCAATAGTGCAAAGATGCGGATAATCGCTAAATAGTTTCTGCCTCAACTGAGAAAGCGTATCAAAAGGAAGCCTTTGTCCTAAAACATCAGATAAGGCACGCAAAATAGCCCAATCTTCTTTTGCCTCACCCGGAGCAAAACCAGCCCGATTAGTCATTTGAACACGTCCTTCTGTATTTACATAAATCCCCGATTTTTCAGTATAAGCCGAAGCTGGTAAGATGACGTCAGCAGCATGTGCACCGTTATCACCGTGACTACCTATGTAAATTGTAAAAGCTCTTCTATTAGCTAATTCTACCTCATCAGCACCAAGCAAAAACAAAACTTCACAATCTTCAATAATCTTCTTTACCCCGAACTCAGAAGTAAAACCAATATCCAATCCTCCAACAGCTGATGCAGCATTATGAAGAATCCCGAATCCATTCCACGTTTCACTGAGAGCCCCAACACTATCAGCCATTTTTGCAAGGCTTTTCAAAATGGACAAACCTTCTTTTCCCGAAACTGCCCCTTCCCCAATAAGAATGAGCGGTCTTTCAGCTTTTTTCAAAATATCTAAAAACGCACTTTCTCCACAAATCAACGCATTCAGCGCATCAGTTCCACTTCCAAGGTAAGAATACGGATAACGCAAATCAGATTTTTCTCCAATTAACGCAACAGGAAACTGCCCCCTTCGTTGACGTTTTAAAATACGTGCATTCAAGACAGCAGCTTCGTAACGTGGATTAGACCCAACAATAAGCAGCGCATCAGCTTGTTCAATACCAGCAATTGTCGGATTGAAAATGTAACTTGAACGTCCAAACTCAGAAGATAAAATCATCCCCCTTTGACGACAATCAAATACCCGTGAGCCTAATGAAATTAACAACATTTTAAGCGCATACATTTCTTCAACAGACGCAAGATCACCAGCAATTGCAGCGATCTTTTCTGGAAGCGACTTTAAAACTGCTGTTCTAATTTCTGTGAAAGCCTCCGTCCAGCTTACGGGCCGAAGCCTTCCATCCTTGCGAACGTACGGCTTATCAAGTCTTTGGGTACGTAACCCATCCCAAATGAAACGAGTTTTATCTGAAATCCATTCTTCATTTACATCTTCATTCGTACGAGGCATTATGCGCATAACTTCGCGTCCTCGACTATCAATACGGATGGCACTACCAACAGCATCCATCACATCAATTGATTCTGTTTTAACCAATTCCCATGGACGCGCGTGAAATGCATAAGGCCTTGAAGTTAAAGCACCAACCGGACAAAGATCAATAATATTACCCTGTAACTCAGACGTTATAGCTCTTTCAAGATATGTCGTAATCTCAGCATCTTCACCACGACCAATCAAACCGAGTTCGGAAATGCCCGCCACTTCTGTCGTAAAACGAACACAGCGCGTACAATGAATACACCGCGTCATAACGGTCTTTACAAGCGGACCAATATACTTGTCCTCTACAGCACGTTTATCTTCTGTATAACGAGAGCAACTTCGCCCATAAAGCATCGCCTGATCTTGGAGATCACACTCCCCCCCCTGATCGCACACAGGACAATCTAGAGGATGATTGATGAGGAGGAATTCCATTACACCTTCACGCGCTTTTTTTACCATTGCCGTATTGGTAAAAATTTCAGGAACTTCACCATTTGGACCTGATCGCAGATCACGAACCCCGACAGCGCATGAAGCCTGAGGCTTCGGAGGACCTCCCTTGACCTCAACTAAACACATACGGCAGTTTCCAGCGACTGATAAAGATTCATGAAAACAAAAACGTGGCACCTCTGCGCCAGCAGCCTCAGCCGCCTGAAGCAGCGTGTAGTAATCAGGAACTTCAATCTCTTTACCATCAACTTTAATACTTATCATCATCGATCCAGCCCGCGGGTAATTTATTAAATTTGCATTTCACCATCATCAAAGAAAAATCTTCATACAACATCTTCTAAAGCAATATTTTTTCTTTGGACTGCATTTCGCGTGTAATCGTCAATCCTTCGTTCGATTTCTAAACGGAAATTGCGGATCAACCCCTGTACGGGCCATGCAGCAGCATCACCAAGCGCGCAAATAGTGTGTCCTTCAACCTGTTTAGATACATCAAACAGAAGATCAATTTCACGTTTTTGCGCCCTTCCTTCAACCATCCGCCCTAAAAGGCGCATCATCCAACCAGTGCCTTCGCGACACGGTGTACACTGACCACAGCTTTCATGCTTAAAAAAAGCAGCTATACGCCAAATTGCTTTGATAATATCTGTCGATTTATCCATAACAATCACACCGCCCGTACCGAAAGAAGACCCCACATCCCGCATTCCATCAAAATCCATTATCGCATCCACCATGTCTTCACCACGAACAACCGGACAAGAAACTCCACCGGGAATAACTGCTAACAGATTATCCCATCCACCTCGGATTCCTCCCGTATGCTTTTCAATTAACTCACGAAAAGAAATGCCTAGAGCTTCTTCAAACGTACACGGCGCATTAACATGCCCAGAAACCATGAATAATTTTGTTCCAACATTATTTGCACGTCCAATCGACGAAAACCACGAAGCCCCCCGACGCAGAATCGTTGGAACAACAGCAATGGACTCTACATTATTCACAGTCGTAGGACAGCCATAAATTCCCATATTCGCAGGAAACGGCGGCTTAAGCCTGGGCTGACCTTTTTTCCCTTCAAGACTTTCGAGAAGAGCTGTCTCCTCACCACAAATATAAGCCCCAGCCCCGTGATGAATAATTATATCACAAGCATGACCATATTTGTTTTTTTTGCCGAGAAAACCAGCCTCATAACATTCATCAACAGCGGCTTGAAGTGCTTCACGCTCACGAATATATTCGCCACGAATATAAATAAAAGCGACATTAGCCCCCATAGCAAAAGTAGCAATAACACATCCCTCAATCAAAGTATGGGGATCATGCCGCAAAATATCACGATCTTTGCATGTTCCAGGCTCTGATTCATCCGCATTAACAACCAAATAATGCGGACGACCATCGCTTTTTTTGGGCATAAAAGACCACTTCATCCCCGTGGGAAAACCAGCACCACCGCGGCCACGTAAACCCGACGCTTTTACTTCATCAATAATCCAATCACGACCTTTTTCAAGAATTGCCCTAGTACCATCCCAATGCCCACGCAACATCGCAGCTTTTAAAGATTTATCCTTCAAACCATAAATATTGGTGAAAATGCGATCTTTATCAGCTAGCATAGCTCCCCTCTTTTCTCTTGCTCTTAGCATTTCGGCATTCTTTCAAACGCAACACTCGAAACATCTCTCAAAGATTTTCATTTTCAATCTAAGTAAACTAATTAAATGGTAATAAACATTTTTTTTCGAAATACTTACTACGTCCCTATCCCTTCATTATTTTTCCTTTTCGAAGACTTAAACGACCTCTCTATCCCCTCATCCTCAATAAGAGAGGTTAGCCCATTAATCGGTTCTGACGATTGACGGCCATTTTGAGGACCAACAGCTATCTCCGAACCCCTACCAACTTCAAACGCATCGATAATCTCTTCGAGACGCTCAGCCGTCAAATCTTCGTAAGTATCTTTAAAAATCATAACCATCGGGGCATTCACACAAGCGCCAAGACACTCTACTTCTTCCCATGACAATGTCCCATCCTGATTGGTAACAAAAGGCTCATGATGGATTTTTTTTTGACAAACCTTAATCAATTCACCAGAACCGCGCAGCATACAGGGCGTCGTTCCACAAACCTGAATATGCGCCCTCGTTCCAACTGGACGAAGCTGAAACTGAGTATAAAAAGTCGCAATTTCCAAAACACGAATATAGGCCATCGAAAGAATCTGGGCCACATGCTCAATCGCAGCACGCGTCACCCAACCATCCTGTTCCTGAGCACGCATTAACAACGGAATCACAGCGGACTTCTCACGACCAACAGGATACTTCTCTATAGTATTTTGCACCCACACCTGATTTTCCTTTGTAAAAGAAAACTCCCCAGGCTGGTGAACATCATCTGCAAGACGACGCACAGACATCAACGATCAACCTCCCCAAAAACAATATCAATCGATCCCAGAATAGCCGCGGCATCCGCCAACATATGACCCCGAGTTAAAAAGTCCATAGCCTGAAGATGAGCAAAACCAGGAGCACGCAACTTAATACGATAAGGCTTATTAGTTCCATCAGAAACAAGATAAACGCCAAACTCCCCTTTCGGCGCTTCCACAGCAACATAAACTTCACCCGGAGGAGTATGAAAACCCTCTGTATAAAGTTTAAAATGGTGAATAAGTGCTTCCATTGAGCTTTTCATCTCACTCCGCTTTGGCGGAACAATTTTTCTATCCAAACTCGAAACCGGTCCGTTTTTTTCGGAGCCAAGTAAACGATCAACACACTGGCACATAATTTTTGCCGATTGGCGCATTTCCTCCATACGAATGAGATAGCGGTCATAACAATCACTATTCTTACCCACAGGGATATCAAACTCCATTTCATCGTAACATTCATAAGGCTGACTCTTACGCAAATCCCACGGCACACCAGAACCGCGAATCATCACACCAGAAAAACCACGCCCCCATGCCTCGTCAGAACTAACTACACCAATATCCACATTACGTTGCTTAAAAATCCGATTTGGCGTCACAAGTGCATCAAGCTTACCGAGAGCGACAAGAAACGGATCAACAAAATTGCCAATATCCTCAATTAAAGACTCCGGCAAATCTTGGTGAACACCACCAGGACGAAAATAATTTGCATGAAGACGCGCGCCACACGCGCGCTCATAAAAAATCATCAACTTCTCGCGCTGTTCAAAACCCCAAAGCGGAGGCGTCAAAGCGCCAACATCCATTGCTTGAGTTGTCACATTAAGTAAATGACTCAGAATACGCCCAATCTCGGAAAACAAAACACGTATCAATTGTCCCCGCTTAGGAACTTCAACACCTAATAACTTTTCTATAGCAAGCACAAAAGCATGCTCCTGGTTCATAGGAGCAACATAATCCAGACGATCTAAATAAGGACCAGCCTGAAGATAAGTCTTCGTTTCCATTAACTTTTCTGTTCCACGATGCAGCAACCCGATATGTGGATCTACACGCTCAACAACCTCACCATCCAGCTCCAAAACCATACGCAAAACACCATGCGCAGCGGGATGTTGTGGACCAAAATTGATGTTAAAGTTCCGCACATTGACCTCAGCCAAAACCAACCTCTTATTCTCTAAATAAACTTTATATCAGATGTTAACAAAAACTCTACCACACCGAAAACATTTAACTATTTTTGAAATTTATTATTTCAATATCACTTTCTGTCAGTTTCAACGTCATCTTCAGCCACCTGCATTTTATCATGTTGCAAAACACAGCGCTCTCCTTCCCAAGGGGAAAGAAAATCAAAACTACGCATTTCTTGCCGCAAAACAGTGGGTTCATAAACGACCCTCTTCGCTTCGTTATCATAACGACACTCAACAAATCCCGTAACGGGAAAATCCTTACGCAAAGGATGCCCCTCAAACCCATAATCGGTCAATATCCTCCTCAAATCCGGATGACCTGAAAATAAAATCCCGTACATATCGTACGTTTCACGTTCGTACCATTCTGCTCCAGGATAAACCGAACAAACAGAAGAAACGGGAGTATTTTCATCAGTACGAACCTTAACACGCAACCGTAAATTATTACGGGGAGACAACAACTGATAAGAAACATCAAAACGTTTATCACGAGAAGGATAATCGACCCCACTAATGTCTGTAATACTAATAAACTGACAACGGCTATCATCACGAACAAACGTCAAAACATCTACGATTGCATCAAGGCGCGATACAATAGTCAACTCACCAAACGCAAGTGTAACCTCTTCAAGCTTGTCTCCCAATTGATTTTCTAAATAGGCAGACAATTTGGACAGAGCATCACCCATCATGACCATAAAAACTCCCTATCGTTCTATCGAACCGGTACGACGAATCTTTTTCTGCAACAATAATATGCCGTATAGCAGCGCCTCCGCTGTAGGCGGACACCCTGGAACATAAATATCTACTGGAACAATACGATCACACCCACGCACAACCGAATAAGAATAATGATAATACCCACCGCCGTTCGCACATGACCCCATAGAAATTACGTAACGCGGCTCAGGCATCTGATCATAAACTTTTCTCAACGCTGGAGCCATTTTATTTGTTAAAGTGCCAGCAACCACCATGACATCTGACTGACGAGGTGAAGCGCGCGGCGCATATCCAAAACGCTCATTGTCATAGTGAGGCATCGAACACTGCATCATTTCAACAGCACAACAAGCTAAGCCGAAACTCATCCACATAAGAGAACCAGTACGCGCCCAAGTAATCAAAGCATCTGCGGAAGTAACTAAAAACCCCTTATCTGACAGCTCCGCATTGATATCACGAAAAAACTCATCATCAGAAACCACTGATCTTCCTGCGTTAGGCCCAACAATCTTTTCTCGGAGCAAAGGGGAAATTGCTGAATTTCTAGATATTAATCCCATTCAAGAGCTCCTTTTTTCCACTCGTATACAAACCCGATAGTCAAAAGCGCTAAAAATACAATCATAGAGAAAAAACCAAACATACCTACTGAACTAAACGAAACAGCCCAGGGAAAAAGAAAAGCAACCTCAAGATCAAAAATGATAAACAAAATCGAAACTAAGTAAAACCGAATATCAAATTTCATGCGAGCATCATCGAACGAATTAAACCCACATTCATAAGCCGACAACTTTTCAGGATCAGGCGAACGATAAGCCACTACGTAAGGCATGATCAACAGGACCCCGGTAATGACCGCCGAAACAACAATAAAAATAAATATCGGTAAATAAGAGCTCAGTAAATGAGTCATAATCCTCTTCCACCTCGATAAGATGCTCGAATAATACAACCATCCAACACCACCCGACACAAAACAGTCAAAACAACCGCTTCGCCAACCCCTCTCGTACGAATCCAAGGTCATGCCGCACAATATTTTCCGCCAACATAGGTACCGCAGAGCGAAGAAAGACGCAAGCCCTCATTCATGTAAACTATGGAAAAAGAAAAATTCAGCTTCAAACCCCGCAGACAACACCAAAACCCCCAACAACTCTGCAGAGGAGGAATGCACAACACAAAAAGCCAAGAAATACAAATGGCGCGAGTGACGGGGCTCGAACCCGCGACCTCCGGCGTGACAGGCCAGCACTCTAACCAACTGAGCTACACCCGCGCACTCTTCGTTTGAACCAATCAACTGACCGGTATAGCCGGTCGTGTAAGGACTTAAGTCTCTTATGTCAAGAAATATTCAGTATTTTTTTTAAAAAAAACAAAAAAATATTTTTTACTCCCCAAAGGTGTCTTTAGTTCTTGCGTTTTTTTTAAAAATTTCCTAAACAGGGCTCACTCAGCTGCAGATCATTGCAGCCGGGCGATTAGCTCAGCTGGTAGAGCGCCTCGTTTACACCGAGGATGTCGGGAGTTCGAGTCTCTCATCGCCCACCATCAATTTACCGCCTAATTTTATCATGGTGAAGCCCCGTATGAAAATAGAGAGCAGGCTTCGCGGGGTTTGTATTGTTTCATTTCTTCGTAACACAGTATCTCTTCGTCTTGGGTGGCTTTTAGAAATAAGACCGGAAGGCGCCCCAAAGTTTAGACTTAGCTTCAAAAAAGGATGAATCTACAATCAAAATTTTGTTAAGTTAATATAATCCTTAAAAGCTTAAATAGTCCGGAATTATTGAACTGAACCGTCATAAGTAGTTCTGATAGAGGGGTGAAATTCGCAATTTTGAGCGTGTACGATACTACATCAAGTATTTTTGCAAAATATGCGATCCCTAGCAATTAAAGTCAGAACACAGTTCTATTTCACTGATTACATACAATAAAAACGAATAATAGAAAATATGTCCCGTCTTGGATTTTCTCATGCATCAGAATTATACGAAAAATTATTTCAGAAAAAAGCCTGCTCCAAAATTGCCATTATAATGAACATGTTCAATGTTTTATCTAGGACTTAAAATGCCAACCTTTTTTGTACAGATTTTTTATCTTAAAATCAGAAAACTGAGTTTAAGATAACAAAGTGAGCGGTTATTTTCATCCAAACCAAATCAATATTGCCAAAAACGTTTAAAAGCACATTTAACCAATTGACCTTTTCCAAAAACTTTGCAAAAAGTCATACCTAACTTGGAGGGGTGGCCGAGCGGTTTAAGGCACCGGTCTTGAAAACCGGCGTGCAGGAGACTGTACCGTGGGTTCGAATCCCACCCCCTCCGCCACTGCACTTTTATCGTGCTACAACTTGTTGATTTTATAGGTGTTTTTTTAAGGTGCGGGATAAATAAATGAAGGTTCGGGAATAGGATTTTGCAATATACCTTTACAGAGCACATCTTTTTTTGCCAACTTTCTCCAACAATCTTTTCAATCTTTCTAAGTCTTGTTGTGAAAAATTCTCTAAGTTTCTGACAAACATGCCAGCAATTTCACGCCCAAATGAATCAGAAGGTTTTATTGTGAAACTCTTACGGCAAGAATCAGCCTCTTTTCTTAAAATGCGTGCTGTTTCTTGATCTAAAGCATAAAGCTTTATGATCTTTTCTTCCATACCAACCGGTACAGAACCTTTTGCCAATCTCGATTGAAGATAAAAATGCTACAGATATATCTAATTTTTCAGCCATGTCTAAAAGGCGTTTTGAGTGATCAATACAAAGTTTGCGTAAGGTTTTGCCAAAAAATGTAAGCATTCTAAAAGTCCTGTTAGAAAAAAATATTTTTGTGATTCTAACAAATATTTTTGAGGCTTTCTTCAAAAGTTGTGAATAAGGACTTCCTTTCGAAGTGCTTTTTTAGCTATTTTGAGAAGAAATTTGATTCATCTAATTTTTCGTTATCCACTGCTTTAGATGTGTTAGAATGTTATCTAACGCCTCTATGAGGTGTGAAAATTCAAGAATAAATAAAAAGATAATGAGTGCAATCCATTTCATAAAGCGAGACATCATCTTTACACTTTGGTAAGTAGCTATTATTTCTTGCAGCATTTCTTTTTCTGCATCTGTAAGCTCTGTGTACTTTTCAACTTTTTTTTTAACCATATCTCCATCCACACAAATGTTCGCCCTGTTTGTTATGCTTTAAGATGTCTCTTGCTAAGCTTGAACTTATTACGTTGAGGTCTTTACAATCCAAATAGATTGGCATCCAACCAACACAGGCAGAACGTTCATTCGTCACGCACCCAATGAGAAAGTTCAGCACGCACAGCACCATCACTTTTCTTGTTAACTTCATTATTCACCTCAACAAGCGCCCAATATATGTGCCAGAAAGAGGATTTTTTGCCTCTTCCACAGTTAAACCAAAATGCTTAGCACGCATTTCAATTGTTAATTTATTAGCAGGCTCTCGAGGCGTTTTTGCCCGTGAAACACGTCCATTTTGTTCTCTCACACAGCCCCTAATCCGTGGTCGTCCACGTTTTGCTCGTTTTTTTCTTTTTGCCATATTTTCTCAATCAAAATGGAACGTTATCATATGCAGATACAGTGTGACGCTGTATCGGTGCTACAGTGGTAGGCTGTGAAGGGGTATCATTATCTTTCTTTGCATCAAGCAAATACAATTCGCCTTTAAACTGTGGTAAGACAACCTCTGTAGTGTAACGCTCGATGCCTTTTTTATCTTGCCATTTGCGTGTCTGTAATCGCCCCTCGATATAAACTTTGCTGCCTTTTTTGAGATATTGAAGAGCAACTTTTGCAAGATGAGGATTAAAAACTGTGACAGAATGCCATTCCGTCTTCTCTATTTTTTGATTGGTGTTTTTATCTTTATAGCTCTCGGAAGTAGCCATACTGAAATTAACCACTTCGGCTCCTGAAGCCATCGTTTTGCTTTCTGGATCAGCGCCAAGACGTCCTATTAATGTAACTTTGTTGAGCATATTTTCATATCCATTTTTGAGGATTTTTTTATGTGCTGAAACAGAATACACGTACAAAAAACAAACTTTAAAACTGTATTATAATACCACAAAACTATTAAAGTTTTCAAATAAAAAACATAAATAACTAACTAAAAATAAATAATTAATTGTCATTTTAATTGTTGTTGCATATTATGCTTTTTTAGCTTGACGCATTCTTGATCCAAATTATCCGACTAAGCTTCAAACACTCGAGCAAGCATTAACAGTTCTTGGCAAACAAGTAGTTATTACAATCAAAGATGCAGTATAACTACCTTCCCACCTTTAATAATG
>NZ_JAYMZI010000004.1:0-74067 GCF_037070845.1 Bartonella numerosa | reverse complement strand
GAATTATATAAATTTGAAAATATTATATTATTATCTAATAATTAAACTTGACAGCACACCTAAACCTGTCAGTACAAAAAGAAAAAAATGTATAAAAATACAAAAAATAATAATATTAAAATTTATAATAAATTTATTCTACTGATAAGTTTTATATTTATATAATATAATATTCTCAATTAATTCAATAATAACATAAAAAATTTTGATAAATATTATATTTATAAAATAACATCCAACAAATATTCTTTATCCTGACACATAATTGATGCAAACTATTTTTTTAAAATATTAAAAATATGAAATAAAATATATATTCTATCTCTCTGTAAATAATGAATAATACGTAAACTGATATATTTGAAATATACGAAAGCCATTAACAAAAATAATACTACTACCTTATCACGAATAACTTTATTAACTATTTTTGGAAGCAGGAATAATCCGGATGCCAAGATCACGTAGCTGTGCAGGAGCAACGTTAGACGGAGCTCCCATTAAAAGGTCAAATGCTTGCTGATTCATCGGAAATAAAGCAACCTCACGCAAATTTTTTACACCTTGTAAAAGCATAACAATGCGGTCGACGCCAGCAGCTATGCCACCGTGTGGCGGAGCTCCATAATGAAATGCACGATAAAGCCCGCCGAAACGATCCTCAACCACTTCCTTGGGAAGACCAGCCAAGTCAAAAACTTTTAGCATCATTTCTGGAGAATGATTACGGATCCCACCCGATGCGATTTCATAACCGTTACAAACGAGATCGTACTGAAAAGCCTTAAGTGCGAGAGGATCCTGACAATCGAGAGCCTCTTTCCCCCCCTGTGGCATAGAAAAAGGATTATGCGAAAAATCAAGCTTTTTTTCGTCCTCATTCCATTCAAAAAATGGAAAATCGACAATCCACGCCAAAGAAAAGGACTCCCGATCGATAAGACCTAGCTCTTCTCCTATCCGTGTGCGCGCTAATCCTGCAAAAGATAAAAATTTTCTTGGATCCCCCGCGACAAAAAAGCAAGCATCTCCACTTTCAAGCTTAAGTTGCACACGAAGAGACTCACTTCTTTTCTCGCCAATATTTTTTGCAATAGGCCCGACGCCTTCTGACTTTCCCTCTTCCTCACGCCAAAAAATGTAACCAAGCCCCGGTTGACCTTCGCCTTGTGCCCACGCGTTCATACGATCACAAAAAGCGCGACTTCCACCCGTTTTTGCCGGAATAGCCCACACCTTTGCGTTTTCATCATTAGCTAAAATCTGGGAAAAAACTTTAAAACCAGAATCATAAAAATGCTTAGAAACATCCTCCATAATAATTGAATTACGTAAATCAGGCTTATCAGAGCCATATTTTTTCATTGCTTCGTTATAAGGAATACGGGGAAAGGTCTGCGTTACAGACTTCCCATCCGCAAATTCTTCAAAGACGGAACGCACAATGGGTTCCATTGTTACAAAAATATCTTCCTGTTCAACGAAACTCATTTCAACATCTAATTGGTAAAATTCACCCGGGAGACGGTCTGCGCGCGGGTCTTCATCTCTAAAGCACGGAGCAATTTGAAAATAACGATCAAAGCCCGACATCATCAGCAACTGTTTATATTGCTGGGGAGCTTGTGGCAGTGCGTAAAATTTTCCCTGATGAATACGACTTGGAACCAGAAAATCGCGCGCACCTTCTGGTGATGAGGCTGTCAAAAGTGGAGTGGAGAATTCCGTAAACCCGTTATCCTGCATACACCTTCTAATAAAAGCAATGATCTCAGTGCGACGCATGATATTTTTGTGCATAGTTTCCCGACGTAAATCAAGAAAACGATATTTTAACCGAATATCTTCTGGATAATCAGGCTCGCCAAAAACAGGCAAAGGAAGATCCTCAGACTTTGAAAGAATCTCCACTTCCTTCAAAAAAACTTCAACCTCACCAGTTGGAAGAGTCGCATTGATAACCTCATCAGAACGCGCGCGTACCTCACCATCTACGCAAATAACCCACTCAGAACGCACATTTTCAATTATTTTAAAAGCTGGAGAAGTTGGATTAGCGACAATTTGCGTGATTCCAAAATGATCGCGTAAATCGACAAAAAGGATCCCGCCATGATCGCGGACACGGTGAACCCATCCTGAAAGACGAACCTGTGCCCCCACATCACATTTACGGAGAGCAGCGCAATTATGACTGCGATAACGGTGCATAGTTTTTACCTTTGATTATAATTTCATATGCGCTACAAACGCTTTTTCATAACCGTTTGTCAAGATATGACAACGAAGACTTAAAAAAATAGAATAAAAGACGCCTCCGGATAGATACAATAATGAAACTTATTACGCAAACCAAAGATCTTGAAACTGCTATTGCAGCACTACGTACTTCTGATTTTGTAACGGTAGATACTGAATTCATTCGCGAGACAACTTTCTGGCCTCAATTATGCTTGATACAGCTTGCATCACCGGATGTTACAGCGCTAATCGATCCTATGTCAAAGGACATTAACTTAGAAATATTTTTTGATTTAATTACAGATGAAAGGGTTGTTAAAGTATTTCATTCTGCACGCCAAGATATAGAAATTATCTATCACCTTGGAGGCGTGATTCCTTACCCTCTCTTTGATACACAAATAGCGGGAGCAATTTGCGGATTTGGTGATTCTATCTCCTATGACCAAATTGTACAGCGCTGTACAGGTCGTCATCTCGATAAATCATCTCGTTTCACAGATTGGAGTTGCCGCCCTCTTTCTGAAAAACAATTGCTCTATGCCCTTTCTGATGTAACTTATCTAAGAGATGTCTATCTTTTGTTGAAAGAACAGCTAGAAAAAAGCGAACGTACGCACTGGATGGATGATGAAATTAAAGTTCTGTTAACACCAGAAACTTACGATGTACCAGAAGATGAAGTATGGAAAAAAGTAAGAGGAAAAATCAAAAAACCCCGTGAACTTGCTGTCCTACAAAAAATAGCAGCCTGGCGTGAACGTGAAGCGCGGAAGCATAATATTCCCCGTCGTCGCATCATGAAAGATGAGTGTCTTATTGAAATTGCAACGCAACAACCAAGAGATGAAACCGCACTAAGGCGTTTGCGTGGACTCGGTTAAAACTGGGACAAGTTATCGATAGCACAAACATTAATCGATACTATCCACGACGGAATGAAGGTTGATATTTCTACTCTACCCCCTCTTCCGAAACATAACCCCACAAATGACACAACAACCGTTGTGATTGACCTTCTCAAAATTTTACTAAAACTTGTTGCTCAAGAAAACAGTGTTGCATCAAAAATTATTGCTACATCCAGTGATTTAGAAAAAATCGCAAATGGTATAACAAAACGAAACATCCCTGCTATGAATGGCTGGCGCTATGAAATATTTGGCAAAAAAGCAGAACAAGTAATGGAGGGGAAAATAGGGTTTTATTTTGAAAATGGCAAGATAAACACCAAGAAGCTTTAATTTATAAAAGAAGGCTAGATTACTGAAAAAGCGAAAAACTTCAATTTTTTGATGATCTTAGCTTATAGCGCGCGAACTCGGCTTATAGCGCGCGAACTCGCCGCTATATTAAAAAATGAAAATCATGATCTCTCAAAAACGAGGGGCGAGCCTACTATTTTTGACAATTGTTGCAATCGTCCGAAAAGGCGTTCACCTACTAAATCAACATAACGTACCGGGAAGCGTAATGCCACATGGTCCGATTTTTTGTGCCATGATAAGTCGGGCAAAACGCCCGAAACAGAAGTACTAAAAAGACTGGCGATACGCATAACACCACCCAGAATACGCGCTTTCTCAACCATTTCTTGAGTTGCTAATTGAAAGAAAATTGAAGAATTTTCGTTAGCAAACAAACCCGTATTATGAAAAAAAACGGCCAAAGCAGCGTAGACACGTCCTTCATGCGAAATTCCAGGATAGGACCCCAGAGCTACCTGATTAGCGGTTTCTGTACCTCGATAATCTGGGTGCGTGCGCCAACCAATATCTGCAAGAAGGCAGGTAGCTCTACGATAACGGCGCTCGTTTTCAGTTTCCAAAATTCCAAAAGCTTCAAATGCATCAGAGGAAAAATCAGCGAGTTCTTCTGCCTGCTTTGGTGAACGAGACCGCAAAATAGCCATTTCCGTGCACGCTGCAATCAAAGGATCAGAAATGCGAACTTCTTGTGGCAATCGCGTATAAAGAAAGCCTTCACGAACCCCTGCACCGGAAAAGGTTATTTTTTCAATCCCAAGATACTGAATAAGTTCAATAAGGATTATTGCTCCGTAAGACAAAAAGTGACGACGATTCCTTGAAATGACCGAAATTCCCTCCATGTCCTCAATGCCGCCACTGGCAATGATACGCAAAAAACCCTCCACTTCAACAGCATCAACTTCATAGCCGTGCATAACGGATAATGGATAATGCTTTGTCACCATATGGAGTTTTGCCAAATTACGCCACGTTCCCCCTACCGCATAAAAATGACGTGCTGTACCTTTGCGCACGAAAGAAGATCTATGAAGTTGCTCGCGCACAATTTTCGTTGCCACAGCACTATTATTGTTAGACATATATTGTAACCACAAACCTCCTAACGGCAAAGTTATCCCCTCGCCCAGATTAGAATCATAGATATCAATGAGCTCTAAGCTTCCGCCGCCAAGATCACCGGAGATACCCTCTGGTTTGTAAAAGGTAGAAATAACGCCATACGCTGAATAGACAGCCTCCTCACTTCCTGAAAGAAGGTATATCTTGTTTTGCAAAGCATCCTCAGCGCTCTCAATAAACGATAGTCCGTTTTTAGCCTCTCGCGCAGCGGCTGTTGCTAAAGTATAAACTTCATCTGCTCCAATTTGTCGGCAAATCGCACGAAATCGTTTCAGCGTTAACAACGCCATTTCAACTGATTTTTCTTCTAAAAGTCCGACTTTTGCAACACCTTGACCAAGACCACAAAGAATCTTTTCATTAAATAAAACTGTTGGTGACCGAACGAGTCCTTCGTAAACAACGAGCCGGACAGAATTTGAGCCAATATCAATGACGGCAACGGGCTTACGTCCCCTTAGCCGACCCTGAGCACTTACATATGTCATTGGATTTCAGTCTTCATGAGCTACGATTTTCTGACGATGTAGCGCAACTAACCGCGAAGCAGAAGACTCGAAGGACTCCTCCCACCCCGAAAGGCCTGCGTTAGTCATAAAATACTCCTGCGCATTGAATGGACTTCTATCTTTTTGTGGCGTTATACGTTGCGACGTTCCATCGCTCAATATATCAAAACTTTGTTGATTATCAATGATATTGGCCAACATAATTTGCAAAAGAATTTGCTGACGAACTGCTTTATTAAAAACTGGAACCAATATTTCAATACGATGGTCAAGGTTGCGCGGCATCATATCAGCGGACCCAAAATAGACGAGCGCGTCTTCATTAGGCAAATCCGCACCATTACCAAAGCAAAACACACGGCTATGTTCTAGAAAGCGCCCAACTATTGATTTTACGCGAATATTGTCCGAAACTCCTGAAATATTTGGACGTAGACAACATATGCCACGCACAACTAAATCAATCTGCACGCCCGCTTGACTAGCACGATATAAAGCATCAATAATTTCAGGATCCACCAAGGAATTAACTTTCATCCAAATAGCAGCATGCCGCCCCTGCTGCACGCTAGTAATTTCTTTGTCGATATGCTCAAGGATACGGTCGCGTAACGTCAAAGGCGAAAATGCAATCTTCATCTTTTCATTCGGACGCACATACTGAGCGATGTAATCGAAGAGTAATGCAACATCGTGGCCAATATCATCATTGGTGGTAAAAAAGGAAAGATCGGTATAAACTTTGGCGTTAACTGGATGATAATTCCCAGTTCCGAGATGAACATAAGAACGATAGTTTTTTCCTTCACGTCTCACCACAAGTGACATTTTTGCATGTGTCTTTAACGAAATAAAACCGAAAAAAACTTGAACACCTGCGCGTTCAAGGTCACGCGCCCAGCGAATATTGGCCTCTTCATCAAAACGTGCTTTTAATTCTACTAATGCAACCACTGACTTACCCCGTTCAGCAGCATCAATTAAGGCGCTGACAATTGGGCTATCATTTGATGTACGATAGAGAGTTTGCTTGATTTCAACAACGTCAGGATCGCAAGCAGCTTGACGTAAAAACTGTATAACAACATCAAATGATTCATAAGGATGGTGAACCACTATATCCTTCTTACGGATAGCTGCAAAACAATCACCATCGTGCTTACGGATACATTCAGGAAGGCGGGGGTTATAAGGGGAAAATTTCAAACTACCACACGGAACAGAAGCGATTTCCGATATCATATCGAGCGCCAATAATCCGTCTAAGACGCTTATGTATCTCTCGGGAACAGAAAGTCCATTCTTTATAAACTGGCGCAAGCGTTCAGGCATTTTGGCATCAAACTCAATTCGAATAACCTGCCCACGACGACGCCTTTTAAGAGCAGTTTCAAAAAAAAGGACGAGGTCTTCAGCCTCTTCTTTGACCTCGATATCGCTATCACGTATAACTCGAAATATTCCTAGTCCGTCGATTTCACCGTCATGAAATAAGTCATGAATGAAAAGGCTGACGACATCCTCAAATGCAATGAAGCGAAAATTATCATCTTTCTGAGGAAGAAGGATAAAACGCTTCAAAGTTGTCGGAACGTTCAACAACACGACCGTAGGACGTTGTCCATTACGCTGTAACGATAATGCTATGGCAAGACCTAAATTAGGAATGAAAGGAAAGGAGTGGGCAGGATTAACAAACAAAGGTGTTAAAAGAGGAGAAACTGTGTCGTAAAAATACTCTTTGAGCCACGACTTTTCTACTTCGGAGAGCGCATAGGAGCCTATAATTTCAATATTATTCTGCTTTAGCTCGCGGTGTAACACGCATAATTCTTGTTGTTGATTAGCTTGAAAATGCGAAATTTCAGCCAATACAGAATCCAGTTGCTCGCGCGGTGTACGCCCATCCGCACTGCATTCCGTAACGCCAGCACGAACTTGAGCGATGAGCCCCGCAACGCGAACCATAAAAAACTCATCAAGGTTAGTTGCCGAAATCGAAAGAAATCGTATTCGTTCTAATAAAGGATATTTTGGATCAGCAGCTTGCATCAACACACGATTATTAAATTGCAACCACGAAAATTCTCGATTAACAAACCGCGCCGGATCTTGCATCGTTATACCCCGCACAAAAAACTGATCTGTCACCTTATGTTCCATATATCCTAGTTAATTTTCTGTCGTGATTTTAAAAGCGTCTGTAGACCAATATACCACAGAATACTTCATGATACCTTATTATAAACACATATCAATGGCTGCGGCTTCTTCCAATATTTATGTGCGATATTTTAAAAAAAATTAAAAGCGCCTTGCATTGTAATAATCTTTATTACAGAGTAATGGGCCGAAAGGTATGAAATTCAAATCATGGCTTATCAGACAATTTATTTCGGAGTTTACACACCATGGCTGATCGTAGCGTACCCTATTTCCAGAATGATTCTGGGCATCAAGTAATAGAAATCGGCGTAAAAGAATTTATGTGTGTGGGAGCAACGCAACCGTTTGATCACCCTCATATTTTTATTGATATGGGATCAGCCGATGAAAAAGTTTGCCCTTACTGCTCAACGCTTTATCGATATAATTCCTCGTTATTGCGCAATCAAACAGAACCAACGGGATGCTTTTATCATCCTAAATGTCAACCATGATATGCTCTGTATTTTTTCTGTATAATATTGATGGACAAATCACCAATAATCATCGGGGCGGGCATTGCCGGTTTAAGCTCCGCCCTAGCGCTTGCCCATAAGGGAATTGCAAGCACTGTTATCGAAAAGCGTAAACAACTTGACGCCGTGGGCGCTGGCATCCAGCTTACTCCGAATGTGACGCGCATCCTCGCCCGCTGGGGAATTCTCGGTAAGCTCACCGCAGCGGGGGTAACGCCACACTTCCTTGAGTTAAGGAGCGGAATATCTCTGGAAACTCATCTTCGTGCTGACCTTATCCGTTTATCAAAACAAAGTTGGAACGCCCCCTACATTACAATTCATCGGGCTAACTTACAAAAAGTTTTGCACAATGCTGTTATTGAAAACCCTCTTATAAGATATAAAGCGGGTGAAACTGTTATCTCATGCAGTCAAACTGCAACCAAAAATATCGATGTAAAAACGATAAAAACAGATGCAAAAATTGAAACAAAACAACAATTTTACTCAACGCCCCTTCTCATCGTATGCGATGGAGTTTGGTCTACATTACGGCAATTAGCCCCTTTTCATGAAAAAGCAGATTTTAGCGGGCTTATCGCTTGGCGTGCAACAATAGGGCTTGAAAACCTTCCTGAAAAACTTCGTTCTTTATCACGAGACATGAAAACAATTACCGCCTGGATGGGACCTAAAAATCACCTCGTCGTCTATCCCATTCAATTGTCAGAAAAAATTTTAAATTTTGTGGCTATTACTCGTGGAAAAAATGAAAAAGAAACATGGAGTTATGAAGGAAAAAAAGAAAAGCTATCATCCCTTTTTAAAGGTTGGAATCCTAAAATCTCGCAAACTTTTGACCATATTGGTGGATGGAGATGTTGGCCGCTCTTTAAAATGAGATGTAGCCGCTTTTTAGGTTTGGAGCGACAAGTTTTTGTCGGTGATTGCGCGCACGCAATCTTGCCCTTTGCAGCACAAGGGGCGGCTATGGCGATAGAAGACGCTGCTACATTAGCAGAGGCGCTTTCTCTCAAAAACCACTCACTCACTGAATCTCTTTCAGTCTACGAAAGGATGCGCAGCCCCCGTGTTGCGGCAGTAAGAAGACGTGGGGATTTTAATAGAATGGTTTACCACGCGACAGGTCCTGTAGCTATCATACGTGACTTTATAATGAAAATCCGTGGACCAGAAAGTATGATGTCTGACCTTAACTGGCTTTATACACATGATGTTATGAATTTAACAAAGAAATAAAGGATTTTCACAAAACTCAGAGCACCCCGAATAACTCCAAGCACAAGAAAATAATTGGAATAGTTTTTTTATTTTTTACGTTAGGGGTTTTACATAACAAACTTAAAATAAACAAAAATTCATTGAGAATTCGTAATTTGATTCAGGTTCAAACTCCTGGATCTTTTACGAAAACGGAGCGCCCGCTTAAAACAAATATCCGTACCGCTGTAACGACTACAGATCTAGGTCAGCTCAACGTCTACAACGCCAGGAATTAACCTTATAGAGCCTTCCACACGTGAGTTGATCTTGTATCGCTTCGGGAGTTGTATTTCAACTTCCCGAAATTCTCCTTCCTGAAGGAAAACAATTCTTACTTCTCTATTTCCACCGAGATCCAAATTTTCCTCAATTCGTGAAAGCATATCAACTGTTTTTATGAAAATGCGCATCATTTTGTAATGCATTGATGCTTCCTTTTCCAGAGACTGAACTTTTTCAAGCTGCAAACGCACCCCTTCAGAACGGCTTTCTGCAACTACAGTGACGATAAAAGATTCCCCCGGCTCTAATATATCTTCATAAACTGAAAGTCCCTCAGAAAATATAACCGTTTCATACTGTCCGCTCGTATCAGAAAATTGAATAACCCCCATTTTCTTACCAAATTTTGTTTTGCGAATTTGTTTTGCCACAACAGTTCCTGCGAGCTGAGCGATAGTCCCTTCTGTCTTTATCTCGTTGGAAAAATTAGCCCAAGTCTGAATATTTTTTTTAACAAGGATATCTCGATACTCATCCAGAGGGTGATCTGAAAAATAAAAACCTATTGCTTGGAATTCGCGATAAAGTTTTTCAGACGGCAACCAGGTATCTGTTTTTGAGAGAATCAAGGGATCCTTCAATACACCCGTTGTCCCAAATATATCGGTCTGCCCACTAAAGCTGTTCTCAATAATACGGAGCGAACGTGCATAAATCGTTCCAAGACTTTCTAGTAAAATTTCGCGAGCAATGTTAAAGCAATCGAGAGCACCAGCACAAATTAAGCTTTCCATCGCACGTTTATTAACAATACGGGGATCAATCCGCTCACAAAAATCTTCTAAATTCGCAAAAATTGTATTTCCACGACAAGCTACAATGTGATCAACAACCGCTTCCCCTACACCTTTAATGGCAGCAAGAGAATAATAAATACAATTTTCACCAACTTCGAAAATACGATGCGATGTTTGCACGCAAGGTGCAACAATTTCAATACCCAACCTTAGTGCTTCGCGCCGAAAATCATTTAACTTGTCCGTATTTGTCATATCATACGTCATCGAAGCGGCCAAAAATTCAACTGGGTGATGCGCTTTCATATAAGCTGTTTGATAAGAAACAACCGCATAGGCAGCAGCGTGTGATTTATTAAAACCATAGTCTGCGAATTTTGCCAAAAGGTCGAAAATAATATCAGCTTGATATTTATCGACGCCACCAGCGATAGCTCCTTCCACGAAACGCGCACGCTGTTTTTGCATTTCTTCATGGATTTTTTTACCCATAGCGCGGCGCAACAAATCAGCTTCTCCAAGAGAATAACCAGAAAGTACCTGAGCAATCTGCATCACTTGTTCTTGGTACACGATAACGCCTTGTGTTTCTTTCACAAGATGATCTATTTTAGGGTGGATAGAAGCAATTTCCTCTTCTCCGTGTTTGCGTGCATTATAGGTTGGAATATTTTCCATTGGACCAGGGCGATAAAGTGCAAGAAGTGCAATGATGTCTTCAATGCAATCTGGTTTCATCCCAATTAACGCTTTCCGCATACCAGCGCTTTCAACTTGGAATACACCAACCGTTTCACCACGCGTCATCATAGCGTAGGTCACTTCATCATCTAAAGTAATACGCGATAAATCTATTGCAATTCCCTTTCGTGCAACAAGATTCACCGCCATTTTCAGGATGGTAAGTGTTTTTAATCCAAGAAAATCGAATTTTACCAACCCGGCTTGTTCAACATGTTTCATACTGAATTGTGTAACAGGCATATCAGAGCGAGCATCACGGTACATTGGGACAAACTCTGATAGCGGACGATCCCCGATAACAATCCCTGCAGCATGGGTTGATGCGTGGCGATACAACCCCTCTAATTGAAGTGCTATATCCAATGTTCGTCCAATAACAGGATCTTTCTTTTTTTCTTCTTCAAATTTTGGCTCATCTTTTATAGCGTCAGCCAATTCGACCTGGACGCCAGGAGTAGCAGGAATTAATTTCGTCAAATAATCCACCTGACGATAGGGAACCTCTAAAACACGCCCGACATCACGCAACACCGCACGCGCTTGCAATTTACCAAATGTGATAATTTGGGCAACTTGATCTCGGCCATATTTTTTTTGAACGTAACGAATAACCTCTTCCCGCCGCTCCTGACAAAAGTCAATGTCAAAATCCGGCATAGAAACACGATCAGGATTAAGAAAACGTTCGAATAAAAGAGAAAAACGCAGCGGGTCAATATCAGTGATAGTCAATGCATAAGCAACGAGAGATCCAGCACCCGATCCACGCCCCGGACCGACAGGAATTTCATTATTCTTCGCCCACTTTATAAAATCTGAAACGATAAGAAAGTAGCCAGCAAATTGCATACGCGTAATAACTGATATTTCATAGTCAAGCCTCTGCTCGTAATCTATGATCGTGTGTCCTTTAGCTAATCCAATAGTTTCGAGGCGCATTTTTAAACCAGCTTTAGCCTGATTTAGTAATTCTCTATCTTCTGCTTTTAAAGTAGAATCTGAACCAATAGATTGTTCTATAAAACGAGGCAAAATTGGCTTTCGAATTGGCGTGGCGGTATGACAACGCAATGCAATTTCAACACTATTTTCTAAAGCTTCCGGAAGATCAGAAAACAGTGCAACCATTTCGTCTTGTGATTTCAAATAATGATCCGGTGTTACACGCCTACGATCTGGATTAGAAACAACTTGCCCTTCTGCAACAGCCATCAACGCATCATGCGCTTCGTATCCTTCTTTATTGAGAAAAAAAGCCTCATTAGTCGCAACGAGAGGAATCTCGTGCACGTAAGCCATATCAATGAGCGCAGCTTCTATTTTAACATCGTAGGAACCATGCCGTTGCAATTCCACGTAAAGGCGATCAGAAAAAATTTTTTTTAAATCAGTTAAACACCCGACAGCACGTTCTCTTCTACCCTCTGCCAAAAGGGAGTTGATTGGCCCTCCTTTACCACCAGTCAATGCAATTATCCCTTCACTGTGAGACAAAAGCCAATCGGCTTTTATATGGGGAGGATCCGTGTCATTTTTATCAAGGTAAGCACGACTAACGAGCTTAACCAAATGGGCATAACCGACCTCACTGGCAGCCAACAAAACAATGGAGTAAAGATCAGAAGGATGGCGCCAATCAGCTAAACGCTGATCGTCATCCTCGTTACCAAAGTCAATCGTAAGCTGACAACCTATAATAGGTTGAAGACCATGAGAAATACAATGTTGAGAAAACTCCAAAGCACCAAATAGATTATTTGTGTCCGTTATGGCAACTGCCGGCACACAGTCAGAAATTGCATTTTGAACAATTTGTGGAATTTTTAAGGCTCCTTCAAGCAATGAATAAGCCGAGTGCACTCTCAAATGAACAAAGCGAGGAAGGCTATTTTTATCAAATTGTATTTTATTTTTAATTTTCGATACTCTCACCATTGCCCACTACAAAATAAGCGCTCCATCACAATTCTTTCCTCTCCGAAACCAAAGACATTTTAACCCATTAAGCTGAATCCACCAACCCAATTTCCTGCATATCCGGTAAACTTTCCACTTTCTTTGTATTCCATGTTAGACTTTCATCAAGAATATACCTATAATTGCAACGGACAAATTCACAAAACAAAAAGAGCAAGTTGGATTAATTTATGAATAAAAACCTTATTAGTCCTTTTTTTGCCCCCGTTCGCACCCTACCAGGAATTAACTCAAAGACGTCTGCTTTGCTGGCAAAAGTTTTAGGCATTGAGCTTACACAACGCGAGCCAACCCTCATTGATCTTCTTCAGTTAATACCTCACTCTGTTATAGACCGTCGAATGCGACCCAGCATTGCTTCCGTCCAAGAAGGAATGACCGTCACTCTCGAAATCGTCATCGATCAGCATCAGCCACCGCTAACTCGCCAAAACCGGTCGCCTTACCGCGTTACCGCTCATGATAAAACAGGCAAAATAAATTTGGTATTCTTTCATGCCCAACGTTCTTGGCTAAAAAAGCAACTGCCCGAAGGAAAAAAAATTATCGTATCGGGTAAAGTGGAGCGATTTAATGGACAACTTTCAATGGTACATCCAGATCATATCGTGCCGAGCGAACAATCAAGCCAAATTCCCCTAATCGAACCCATTTATCCTTCCACTGCAGGATTATCAGCAAAAGCAATGAAGCGAGCAATGAAAAATGCCCTTGAACACATTCCCCTCTTACCGGAGTGGATAGAAGAAAATGTGAAAAAGCAGCAAAATTTTCCCTCTTTTTCCGTTGCTTTACACCGGATCCACGCCCCCATAGACCCAAATGATTTAACTTCAGAAAGTGCGGCGCGCAGGCGCCTTGCTTATGATGAATTACTGGCTTGTCAACTTGCTCTCGGTCTTGTGCGCTTAAAAACAAAATCCCTCGCAGGAGCTTCCCGCCCACCGACAGGAGTTTATACGAAAAAGCTGCTGAAAGCTTTACCCTTTAAACTTACAAATGGGCAAACGGAAGCAATCCAAGATATCGCAAATGATCTTGCTTCGCCAGAACCTATGTTAAGACTTCTTCAAGGCGATGTAGGAGCAGGAAAAACTGCAGTTGCATTGATGGCAATAGCGCAAATCGCCGAAAATGCAGGACAATCAGTTTTAATGACACCAACAGAAGTTCTTGCCCGGCAACATTTTTCTACGATCGCTCCCCTTTCTGAAAAAATTGGATTACAAGCCGCTCTTTTAACCGGGAAAGAAAAAGGAAGATTACGCGCCAATATTCTAAAAGATATTCTATCGGGAAAAACCTCCATTATAATCGGAACCCACGCCCTAATACAAAACAGTGTCGTCTACAATAATCTTGCCTTAATTATCATCGATGAACAACACCGATTTGGCGTGCACCAACGTCTCGCTCTGACAGCAAAAGGGCATAAAGCTGATATGCTCATGATGACTGCCACTCCCATTCCACGTACATTGGTTTTGACAGCCTTTGGTGATATGGATGTTTCTAAAATTAAAGAAAAGCCAGTTGGACGACAAAAAATTACTACAGCAACACTTCCATTAAAACGAATTAACGAACTCACGGAACGAATTGTGGTTGCGCTAGAAAAAGGAGAGAAACTCTATTGGATTTGTCCTTTAGTGGAAAAATCTACAACTCTTGAATTGACTTCGATTGAAGATCGTTTTGCATTTCTCCGTGGACACTTTGGGGCACATGTTGGAATGGTGCACGGAAAAATGTCTACAGACGAAAAAGAAGCCGCCATGGCGTCTTTTAAACACGGAAAGACGAGTATTTTAGTTGCGACCACGGTCATTGAAGTGGGGGTGGATATCCCTGATGCTTCAATTATTATCATAGAACATGCGGAACATTTTGGCCTTTCACAATTGCATCAATTGCGCGGACGTGTGGGACGAGGAGAAAAAAAATCTTCTTGTGTTTTGCTGTACAAAGACCCATTAACAAAAACAGCTGCGGCGCGCCTTAATATTATACGCAATACAGAAGATGGTTTTAAAATTGCAGAAGAGGACTTGCGTTTAAGGGGAGAAGGAGAGCTTTTAGGAATAAAACAATCTGGGACTCCTGAATTCCGTATAGCAAACCTTGCTGCACATAGTGACCTCCTATTAATGGCAAGAAAGGACGCACGTCTATTTTTACAACGTGACGCTAATTTTTCTTCACAAAGAGGACAAGCTTTACGCTTGCTGCTCAGTCTTTTTGGGCGCAATGATGCCGCCCAATTGTTGCGTGCAGGATGACAACAAGAAAGCGGTCCCGATGAACTTTATCATCGCCATCAACGCCCTTCTGAAAATTTATCCCTTTAATTATTCCCGAGGAACCTAGATACATAAAGACATTTTCATTCAACAGTAACCGATTTTGCCAAATTACGGGGCTGGTCAACATCCGTTCCCAATAAAGCAGCCGTGTGATATGCGATTAATTGAATAGGCAAAGCATAAATAATGGGAGCAATAAATTCTGGAACCTCTGGTAAAATGATCGTTGACAAAGTATCAAGAGAAGCTGCCTCCGCACCTTGTTTGTCAGTTATGAAAATAATACGACCATTGCGCGCTGCTACCTCTTGCATATTAGAAAAAGTCTTTTCAAACCATCTATCATAAGGCGCCACAACGATAATTGGTATGGTTTCATCCACCAGAGCAATTGGCCCGTGTTTCAACTCACCAGCAGCATAACCTTCAGCGTGAATGTAGGAAAGCTCTTTCAATTTAAGAGCCCCTTCCAAAGCTATTGGGTAAGAAGTACCCCGTCCAAGATAAAGAACACCTTTCACATTCACTAAATCACGGCAAATTTGCTCAATTTTGTTATCCAACTTTAAAACTTCATTTAAAATTCTCGGAATTTCAGCCATTTGCTGAACAAACCGGTTTTCTTCTTCATCTGAAAGATATCCTCGTTGCTTGGCAGCACCAAGCGCCATTGCAGCAAGTGTTGACAACTGACAAGTAAAAGCTTTTGTCGAAGCAACACCGATTTCTGGTCCCGCTAATGTTGGTAAGACAAAATCTGACTCCCTTGCCATTGTTGATTGCTCAACATTGACAATTGTCGCCGTTTTTACGCCGCATTCACGACAATAACGTAAAGATGCTAATGTATCAGCCGTTTCACCAGATTGAGAAACGAACATTGATAACACACCCATGTCAGAAGTTATAGGAGGCTCACGATAACGAAATTCAGAAGCTACGTCATTGTCGACACTCAAAGCGGAAAAACGTTCGAACCAGTAACGTGCAACCAGAGTCGAATAATAAGCAGTTCCGCAGCTTGCAAAGAGTATTCTGTTGATTTTTTTCCAATTAATAAAACTTTCAAGCGGACGAACTGTATAATTTCCAAGGTCAAAATAATGAGCTAAATTATGGGAAATAACTTCGGGTTGTTCAAACATTTCCTTATGCATAAAGTGACGATGATTTCCCTTGGAAACAAGCAAACTTCCCTCTAGGAGTGTTACAATGGGACGTTCTACAGGCTGATTTTCCGTATTGTAAATTGTCACGCCTTCTCGCGTAATAACCGCCCAATCTCCATCTTCCATGTAGCTGATACGATCTACAAATGGTGCCAAGGCGATCGCGTCTGATCCAACGAAAAACTCATCCTGTCCATAGCCAATTGCCAATGGTGGACCAGAACGGGCAGCAATCATAAGGTTATCTTCACCTTCAAAAACAAGAACAATAGCAAAGGTTCCTCTTAATCTTTTCCAATTTGTGCGCACTGCTTCTCGTGGAGAAAGACCACTTTTTAACGCACGTGTAATTAAATGAGCAATGACCTCTGTATCGGTTTCTGTTTCAAAACTGTAGCCATCCTCGATGAGCTCTTTTTGCAATTCTGCAAAATTTTCAATGATACCATTGTGGACAACCGCGAGTCGTTCCGTCATATGAGGATGAGCATTCCGTTCCACTGCAGCTCCGTGGGTGGCCCAACGTGTATGACCAATTCCTAAGCTTCCCTTTAAAAATGTTTTCCTCAACTTTTCTTCTAAATGCACGAGCTTACCTTCAGCCCGCACGCGACGAAGACGACCATTGTGCACAGTTGCAACACCAGATGAATCATAGCCTCTGTATTCAAGACGCTTCAAACCATCAACTAAAGAAGATGCAACATGCCTATTTCCGAGAATCCCAATAATTCCGCACATCAAAAAGCTCCAGCCCATATCTGAAATTTACGTAATGCCGTAAAAGAATCTAACGGCTTTTGTTAAAAATTTTAAGTGATCATATAAATCCAACGTGTATATAGTGCGGCATTGTTTCTGAATAAGCTTCTCACGCAATGGTTAAATTAGCATGAAACAAAAAATAGATCAGAAATGATTATTTTACTATTTATCTTCTGACAGCTTTGAGCGTAATTTAATCGCATAATTCTCTTTTGTAACTTGTCGCGCACGTGCTAAAGCCAAACTATTCTCAGGAACATCTTCAGTGATAACACTCCCAGAAGCAACATAAGAGTCCTTTCCTATAATTACCGGAGAAACAAGCGCCGAATTAGATCCTATAAAAGAATTATCACCAATTACAGTGCTGTATTTTCGGAAGCCATCGTAATTACAGGTAATTGTACCGGCTCCAATATTCGTATGCACACCAATTTCTGCATCACCGATATAGCTCAAATGACCAATCTTTGATGACTCCCCTATTTTAGCTTTTTTAATTTCACAAAAATTTCCAATCTTTACTGATTGTGCTAGCTCTGTTCCAGGACGCAAACGCGCGTAAGGACCGACCCGGGAATCCCGACCAATCACGGCACCTTCCAAATAACTAAATGCATGGATAACCGCACCGGATTGCACCTTGACACCCAACCCAAAATAAACATTTGGTTCGATCAGTACCCCTGGCTCAACTTCTGTATCATGAGAAAAATAAACACTCTCTGGTTTAAGTATCGTTACACCGGACAACATTAGATCACGCGCTTTGCGCTTTTGCCACAAAAAATCAGCCCTACAAAGCTCAACGCAATCATTAATCCCTATGATGTTGTCAAAAAGAACCTCCACGATTCGGACATTTAACCCTTCGCGCGATGCAATAGAAACGATGTCTGTTAGGTAATATTCCTGTTTCGAATTGTTATTGCCAATCTTATTTAAGAGAGAAATTGCACGCTTCCCATTAATGGCAAGGATTCCCCCATTACAAAAAGAAATATCTTTTTGTTCATCACTCGCATCTTTTTCTTCCACAATTGCGATGAGTTTGCCGTCTTTTCTGACAAGACGCCCATACCCTGTCGGATTTTTTGCATGAAAACCAGCAACAACGACATCCGCACCATCAGCAAGTTGTGCACGCATTTCCAGTAACGAATCTTTTTCAATGAAAGGGGTATCGCCAAAGACAATGAGAATATCATCCACTCCCTGCAATGCTGTACGAGCGGACAGGACCGCATGAGCGGTTCCGAGACGTTCTTTTTGCTCAAAAATAGTCACATTTTTTGTGAACGATCGAACAACTTTAGTTACTTCTTCAGCTCCAGATCCGACCACTACCGCTAACTGTAGGGGGCCCGTTTTCTCTATTTGTTTTACAACGTGGCATACAAGTGGTAGGCCAGCGATTTTGTGGAGCACTTTTGGAAGAGGTGACTTCATGCGCGTTCCCTCACCGGCTGCAAGAATGATAAAGAGGCAGTTTCTATCCATAAAAACACACAAATTAACGAGAAAATTAATAAGATAACCCAAAAAAACTTACAACATCGCGCCAACGAGTGGCTTCGATATTGCTAAGTGAAGGATAATGTTCTAAAAGCCAAAAAGAAAAACTTTGCATAGAGTCCGTTAAAAATAAGACCCCTGTAATAACCAAAAGGATTCCGATGATTTTCTCGACTTTTCCTAAATGCCTTCGAAAAACTCCAAAAAACTTCATAAAGCCACTCGAAAATAAAGCGGACAAAATAAAGGGTACCCCGAGGCCTAATGCGTAAACCCCTAAAAGTAACGCTCCCTCGCTTACAGTCTCCTTTGTTCCGGCAAGTGTTATTACGGGACCTAGAATTGGTCCGATACACGGTGTCCAGCCAAATGCAAAAGCCAAACCGATAACATATGCTCCTACAGGACCAGCAGGCGTTTTGTGCGTTTGAAACCGCACATCACGGAATAAAAAAGCAATCCTGAAAAGACCCAAAAAATTTAAACCAAAAATAACTATGACGATTCCAGCAGCAATAGCGAACCAGTCACGATAATAACTAATAAATTTTCCGACTGTACTTGCACTGGCGCCTAAACTAACAAAAACAGTCGTAAAGCCGAGAACAAAGGCAAAAACGGAAAATAAAAGAGACCGGCGTATTAACGACTTTTCATTATGTTTTTCTGAACGAAAGTCGTCAATTCCAATCCCTGCCATATAACACAGGTACGGGGGTACCAACGGCAGAACGCACGGTGATAAAAAAGACAATGCGCCAGCAAAAAACACACCAACTGTTGAAAGTTCCATGACCAAAACGCCCCTATTTTCAATCTAAAACTGCACTCGAAGAGATCATCAATCTACTGTATTTTCAATTTTTTGCATATTCTGCGTATCTGCCACAACACTCACATCTTTATCATGACCGGAGGAAACCGAAAAAGTTTTTTGATAAATTTTGTCCTTATTTTTGGCGATTGCAATATAATCGCCCTCAACTAACACAAGCGAAACATAAGCGCCAGCAGTTTCATAAATGATATCACCGGAATCGTTGGTGATAGACCAACTTGTATCTGCTAGCGCTTCGCCACCTTTTTGACGCACTAATTTTAGGATAACTTGAGCAGCTTGATGTTCAAGACTAACTTCGGTAATTTTACCTGCATCAACTTGAATATCTGAACGAACGACAGCATTAATAGAGCCGTAATAGGAAACAACGTGATAACGACCAGCTTTTAAACGTACGATCGATTGAGGTTTGATATTTGATAAAATCACACCAGTGTCGTCGTTTTCCTTCGCATCTTCATATAAGGTGAAAAGCAAATCCTTCTTGTTAATTGCACCATTAAGCAGTGTGGCATCAAAAATAACTCCCCCAGCATCGAGAACAAAATTTTTGGTGAGGGTTTGTCCATTTTCTAGATCTACACGCTGAGCAAAAGTTGCACGACCGAATGAAACGTGAACCAGATAACTCCCTGCTTTCAAATTAAAACTCGCGCTTCCGCCCTCAGAGGTCGCAATCAGTGGTAATTTATTATCAACCCCTATAGCGGAGGTGTAAACACGCCACACCAATCCCTGTGTGATACTCTCTCCACCACTCGTTAACCGAGCATGCAATACTAACTGAGCTTGAGAAAATAAATCTTCTTTTTCATGATCTCGAGACTTTACGGTAAAGCTCGTCGGTCCTTTTTGCTGGTGATTCTGCCCTATTTCTTCCTCAGCAGACGCACAATCACCCCCGAACAACAAAACGCATATCACAAGCGGACACAAAAACCGACGCAGTATTTTTGTAATATCAACCATTACCCGGTTATCATTGAGAGTGCTAATTTTTGCAAGAAATAATGTCACATGATTACCATTTTAAATAGAAAAACTCACGCCGCAACCACACGATGAAGCAGCGTTAGGATTACGGATTTGAAAGGACTGTCCCATAAGATCGTCAACAAAATCGATTTGAGCTCCATCCATGAACGAGAGAGACAATGAATCGATCAAAACGACTGCTCCATTTTTCTTAAGAATGAAGTCATCCTCTTTGCTTTCAGAAACCAAATCATATTTATAGGAAAAACCGGAACATCCGCCGCCTTCAACAGAAATGCGTAGACCTACTTTGTCTGGCTCATTTGAGAGTATCTGCGCAATCTGCTTTGCAGCAAAATCTGAAATATCCACACCCATTTTTCATATTCCTTTATCCTTGCATTAAACTGTCAAGAAGAGGTATCCTGGACGAATAAAAGCTTATTAGCGATAAGCTGGTTTGAATTTAGGCTAAAAATGGATAGCTTGCAATGGATATACGCAATAATGTCAGCGACCGATTCCGGGCGGTATACAGTGCCGACCCAAAAACCAGCCGAGGCAGATTATTCTACGAAACCGAGACCTCTCTGCGATCGCCCTTCCAAAGAGATAGAGATCGTATCATCTATTCCAACGCATTCCGGCGCCTTAAACATAAAACACAGGTATTTACTGCAAATGAAAGCGATTACTACCGTACCCGGCTTACACATTCGATAGAGGTGGCCCAAATTGCGCGGACGATAGCCCGTGCATTGTGCCTTGATGAGGATCTTTCTGAAGCAATTGCCCTTGCTCACGACTTCGGACATACACCCTTTGGACATGCAGGAGAAGACGTCCTGAATGAAATAATGGCTGATTATGGCGGTTTTGATCATAATGCACAAGCGCTGCGTATTGTTACAGAACTAGAGCAGCGTTATGCAGATTTCGATGGGCTTAACCTTACCTGGGAAACGCTTGAAGGACTCGTGAAGCATAATGGTCCTCTTTTAGGTCCTTATGCCAACGGAAGAGAAGTTCCACCTGATATTCTGAGATATAACGAAAAGCATGATCTTGAACTTAGCCACTTTGCAGGGCTCGAGGCGCAGTGTGCCGCTATTGCGGACGATATTGCTTACAATGCTCACGATATTGATGATGGTTTACGTTCTAACTTCCTAACAATTGATCAATTCGAGCAGGTGTTCCTGACCGCGTCGTTATTGAAGGACATAAAGCAAGAACATCCAAAGCTTGATCAAAATCGACTAGGATACCAACTGGTGCGCAAGCAAACAGCGGTTATGGTTGAAGACGTCGTTAAACAATCGCAAGAAAATTTGGAACATATTAAGCCCAAGAGTGTAGACGACATACGCCAAGCAGGACAGACCGTTATTGCTTTTTCCCATACGATGGCCACATATGAAAGAGAATTGAAGGATTTTTTGTTTAAGAATCTATATAACCATGATCAAGTCCTCGATCGCCGAAACACGGCGAAATGCGTTGTAGAAAATCTGTTTGACTGTTATTATAAAAACCCAGATCTAATGCCCGAAGGCTGGAGGAACAAGGCGGCTCACCTAACGAGTCAAGAATCGGCGCGTCTCGTTGCCGATTTTCTTTCAGGTATGACCGATAACTATGCTCTACGTGAGTACCACCGCTTATTTAATCATACAGATAATTTTGCTTAATTGACTTTAAATGTATTACGGAAGTTGGATATGAATATTTTTAAAAAATTCGAGAAAAAAATCAAAAAATCTCTCGAATTATCTGGTCTGAAAGGGAAAAATGGTGAAGGTTTGGATTTATCAAAAATCACTGTGGACCCCCCGCGAGATTCTTCGTACGGCGATTTGTCAACTAACGCTGCTATGGTGCTCGCAAAACCCATTGGGCTAGGCCCACGCGCGCTTGCCGAAGAAATTATAAAATTCCTTAGAAATGATTCCTCTGTTGAAAATATTGAGGTTGCCGGTCCCGGTTTTATCAACATAAAACTTACAAAGTCATTTTGGCAGGACGCGGTAAAATCCATGCTTGAGTTAGGTGTTTCCTACGGTAGTACTCCAATGGGACAGAAAAAATGCGTCAATGTTGAGTACGTATCAGCGAATCCAACCGGTCCGATGCATGTCGGGCATTGCCGAGGCGCTGTTGTTGGAGACGTCTTCTCCAATTTGTTGCAATTTGTTGGCTATAACGTCACGAGGGAATATTATGTTAACGATGCTGGTGGACAAATCGAAACACTCGCCCGTTCCGTATTTTTGCGCTATCGAGAGGCCCTTGGGCAAGAAATTAATGAAATTCCAGAAGGCTTATATCCAGGCGAATACCTAGTACCATTGGGTCAATCACTTGCTCAAGAATTCGGTGATAAATTAATTACCATGGATGAAGGTGAGGCCTTGTACATAATAAAAAAACGTGCAGTTGATGCAATGATGTCGATGATTCGAAAAGATTTATCCGCTCTTAACATTCGCCATGATGTCTTTTTTTCGGAGCAAACACTTTATGTAGACGATGCGCAGGCTATACGTAGCACGATTAACGAACTTACCTTGAATGGCTATATTTATAAGGGTAAACTGCCACCACCAAAAGGACAAAGTGTAGACGACTGGGAATCGAGTGAGCAGACTTTGTTTCGTTCGACTTATGTTGGGGATGACCAGGACCGTGTCTTGGTTAAGGCTGACGGCTCTTATACCTATTTTGCTACTGATGTAGCTTATTTTCGCAACAAATTTAACCGTCATTTTGATGAAATGATTTATATCTTGGGTGCAGACCACGCTGGCTATGTGAAGCGATTAGAGGCGATGGCAAAGGCTATCTCTGGTGACAAGGCCAAATTAAGCGTTTTTTTGTGTCAATTGGTAAAACTTTTTCGCGACGGCCGGCCTGTGCGCATGTCAAAAAGAGCTGGTTCTTTTGTTACTTTGCGTGATGTCGTGGAAGAAGTTGGTCGTGATTCAGTGCGTTTTATGATGCTGTACCGTAAATGTGAAGTACCTCTAGATTTTGATTTTTTAAAGGTGACAGAGCAATCAAAAGATAATCCTATCTTCTACGTACAATACGCGAGCGCACGCTGCCACTCGGTTTTTCGTCAGGCGAAAGAAACTTTTCTTATTGAAAATTTTTCAAACGACATACTGATTGAACACCTTGGTCGATTAACAAATGACAATGAGATATTTTTAATACGTAAACTCGCTGAATATCCGCGCGTTATCGAGCAAGCAGTAATTTACAGAGAACCGCATAGGTTGGCGTTTTATCTTTATGATCTTGCTTCAATTTTCCATGCACATTGGAATAAAGGAAGCGAATCTCCTGATTTGCGCTTTATTAGACCTAATGATCAGGAATTGTCATTTGCCAGATTAGGATTGATAAAAGCTGTCATGAATATTTTATCATCAGGACTTGCAATTGTCGGAGTAGAAGCAACAGAAGAAATGCGTTGAAAAAGTTCCATAAATTCATAAAATGGAGGGGGCCGTTGGTATTTTTTGTATGTTCTTTCGTGAAGATATTTAAGATATAATAAATTAAAATTAAGCGTTTGCTACATTATGTGAGAGAAGCCATGGGCGATGATAATCGCAAAAATTTGCAAGAAACAGAACGGAAGAGTGAGTTATATGATCCTGTAGAGGGACTTGCGCAGAATTTTAATTCAGAAAAACGAAGCGGAGATAGAAGTGCTTTGCCTCCGCTACGATCTGGTCAATCAACACCTCAAACCCCCGAAGTTTCGTTCCGAGACAAAGATTTTGATTTATCGTTCCTGGAGGAAGAGCTTGAGAATGATTTAAGTGATGATGTATCGTTTGGTGGTAAGAATCAGCGCTGGGAACCGCAGGTTTATCCAAGTGAACCATCTTCTTCAGCAAACGCGAAAATGGCTGATGTTAGGTTTACAGAACAGAGTGTTTCTCCATCTAGGGAATTACACTCCGGAAATACGGATCAGGATGAAGAGCAAATTTTAGACGCGCTATCTCCGTTACCTATTCAAAAGAATCAGCAGGCCCGAAGCGGAACAACATCACTTCTCGGAGAAGGCAGCTTCGGCACACAACCAGAAGTTTTTTTTGGCGGTCTGAGTTCGCGGGACAACAACGTGCACACGGCCCCCAGCGAGCGAACTCCCGCTTCCTCGCAAGTTTCTGCGAGACACCCAGAAACTGGTAGTTTGCGACAAAGTTATGACAGTGATCAGACATCTCACAGTGCTTCCGTGAACTATCCGCGTAGGGTTGATGCCGACAACTACCCTAAATTTGACGAAGAGAAGTCTTTGGGTCGAGACCCCCGGATTGCAGGAAACTCGGAGTCAGAGTATAGTGGCCCTCGGACTCAGCGAATCGGTAACGCGGAGCTCTCCCACGATGAGGGCAGTGGAAGAGAGTTTTTTTATGATCAGAGCAATTTGGATGGTTTACGTTCGTCCAAGGGTGTTTTTGGTGCTGCGCAAACAGCTTTTCACGTGGAGGGTCGCACCCACAGAGATAATCTTTCCCCCTGTGTTGATACGTACAAATTTGCAGAAGAGATGGTAGAAAAGACTGGACCAATTATGGTTCCAGAGGTTCCGTACACAGCTCCGGAATACGATGTGCCAGTTGATAACCTTCAGGAGGAATTTGCTGATGTTTTTAACGTGGGAAATGCCTCGGAAAAGAAGTTCTCACGGCAACAAGAAGATAAAGGCTTAAACGACATTTTTCACCAAGCCGCGCAGAATCCAGTGGCGGATGTGCATGTGGGTGCCGAAGAGAAAAATGCCACTGGTTATTTTTCTGCCGATGAAATGGGATATTATCCTCCTTCTTTTGCTGGGAATTCGTCACACGAGGATAAGAGCGAGTCGGTTGTTGGTACTTCGGCAGTTCTCTCTCCGAGAACTTTTATGGAAAAGAAAATTGTTGTAAGAAGTACTGTTTTTCTCGCGTTGATAGTAATTAGTTTCATCGGTTATTCTCGTTTTTTTGTGTCATCACGACAAAGCGAAGGCTCGCTTATTATCCATGCGGATGATGCTCCTTTTAAATTGAAGCCAGAAACAACCGAGGTTGAAAATGCTTTTCCCCATAATTTGGATGTCTATAAACAAGCAACTGAACAAAATGAGCAGCAGGAAACTGCGCAAAGATTTCTTATTGATGATTCCGAAGCGCCTGAAGATTTGACATCATTGAACCAGCAAGATTCCGAGGATATTTTGCCTCCTTTTTTCGATGAGGATGGCATTGAAGATGCAATTCAGGAAGCTACGGACCGTACCGTTCCAACACGGGAAGTCCAAGCCGTTGTTATAGAGAAAGATGGTGAAATCGTATCAAGTCCGGTGTATGATCAAGGAACAGAATCTGTTGATGATCACGAAGTAATTGAAGATTCTACCGTAGATCAGTATAAGGATGCATTTTCGACTTCTCCGAAATTTTCTGAAGAAGATCAAAGTGAAGCGGGCCGTAGTCTTTCAGCTTCTACAGATGAAATGGATACAGATGTTTCTGCTGTCCCTGATATCGCGTCTGTGCCAATTCCTTCGCGTGCAAAATTTGACCCAGATGTGCAAGGACATTCTGCCTCTCATTTAAATTCGACCACCCAAGTGGCGGCGCAGAGTTCGGAAAATTATTACGTGCAAGTCGCATCCCAGCCCACATCAGCATTAGCTCAGGATTCTTTGCAGAATATAAAGTATAAATTTGGATATCTTATTGGGTCACGTCCTTTAAACATTCAACCTGCTTTTATATCTGGAAAGGGGACTTATTACCGTGTTAGGATACTAACTCAAAATCGTAATGAGGCTATAAACCTTTGTGAGGATATTAAAAGTTCTGGTGGAAATTGTTTCATCACACGTTAAAGGTAGCATGATGATTTCGGTAATCGCCGCATCAGTGGTGGTTTGTTTTGGAAATTTAGGTTGTGTTTTTTTACAAAATCCTTAACGTTGGCAGCATTTTTGATGGGGTGCTTTCTTCGAGCATCCTCAAGGCTTAGAGAAAAATGAATAAAGCCATAGCGGAAGTGATAATGTTTTTCTGAACTAAATTATTCTGCATTCACGGTCTATTTTCCCTGTAATTGTTGGGTTTATCGTGTTTTTGCGGTTTTTGTTAATTGTGAATTATGAGGGGGGGTTTTTTGTCATTTTCATATCCCATCATCCGGGTAGTACACTATGATAGCGGACCCGGACCCCTGCTTTGCAAAGTAAAGTTTGTTGCAAAAAATTTTGAATTATTTGGTAAAAAAATCGTGACAATAAATCCAGGGTAGAAGTATAATACAATGGTTTACGCTTTAGAATTTACAATAATATATTGATTTAAAAGAAATAATCATCATAATATCATAATGAGGTTATTTTTCTGCTGAAATGAAATCAATTGTGTACTTTGGAAAATTTTGCATATGGAATCTTCTGCATCGTCGCTTACGTTTAAAATAGAAAAGCATCCATCGCCTTTATCAAATGAAGACCGAGAGAAAATTTTAAAAAATCCTGGTTTTGGTCAGTTTTTCACGGATCACATGGGTGTTGTTCGTTGGACCGAAGGCAAAGGTTGGCACAGTGCTGTCATTTCTCGATACAAATCTTTAGAAGTTGATCCAGCAAGTACTGTTTTTCATTATGGTCAAGAAATTTTTGAAGGTTTAAAAGCCTACCGCGCAAGAGATGGGCGTATCCTGTTATTTCGCCCTGATGCCAATGCAAAGCGTTTTACAGAATCAGCGCGACGGTTGGCCATGCCTGAATTACCGGAGAATGTTTTTTTAGATGCGATTAACCACTTAGTAAGAATCGATCAGCGTTGGGTTTCGGACCGTCCGAATATGAGTCTTTATATACGCCCATTTATGTTTGGCAACGAAAATATTTTGAAAGTTCATCCTTCCCGAGAGTGTGTTTTTTGTATTATAGCGTCTCCTGTTGAATCGTATTTTAAAGGGGGAGGAAGATCTGTCAGAGTGTGGATCGAAGGAGATTATAGCCGCGCTGGTCCAGGTGGAACGGGGGCTGCAAAATGTGGCGGCAACTACGCAGCAGGTTTGCTTGCGCAAAGTAGTGCTGCGCAAAATGGTTGCGACCAAGTGCTCTTCCTGGATATGGTTGAGCATAAGTGGATTGAAGAATTAGGTGGCATGAACGTTTGTTTCATTATGAAAAATAAGACACTTGTTACACCTCCGCTGAATGGAACTATTCTCCCAGGAATAACGCGTCATTCAATTTTAAAGTTGGCACAACAAATGGGATTAACGGTAGAAGAGCGCCCTTACTCTCTTGAATCACTCAAAAAAGATGCGCAAAGCGGCCATCTTGAAGAAGCTTTCGCTTGTGGAACTGCTGCTGTTGTCACGCCAATTGGTTGTTTTAGATATAAAGATGGAGAGTTCTCTATTGGGAACGAAACGATCGGAAAGGTCACAGAAAAGCTTCGTGAACAATTAATTGATTTACAAAGAGGAAATATCGAAGACACAAATAGTTGGACATATTCTGTCCAATTATCGTGATGATTAGGATGCTCTCAGCGCGCATTTTCAGGAGTTTCCTGCGCCTTGTAGAGGATGGTTGTAGGTGTACTTTTGTGGTGTAACCATAAAGGGCATTAACCGAACTTCGAGAGGTCTCTATGTTGCGCTTTAATATTACGCACTGTTCCTGTGTGTGAACGCATGACGAGAGTTTCTGTTTGGATATAGTCTGGAGTGAACTTGACGCCCGAAAGCATGTTGCCGTCAGTTACGCCCGTGGCGGAAAATAGGACGTCTCCCTTCGCCATTTCTTCCATCGTGTAAATTTTATTCGGATCATGAATTCCCATTTTGGCTGCACGCACAATTTTTTCTTTTGTATCAAGTTGTAGGCGCGCTTGCATCTGCCCACCAACGCAGCGCAAAGCTGCAGCAGCTAATACGCCTTCCGGTGCCCCGCCAATACCCATATAAATATCTATACCCGTTTCATATGGATCAGTTGTATGGATGACAGCTGCAACATCACCATCGCCAATTAAGCGAATTGACGCGCCCGTTGCACGCACTCTGTTGATCAACTTCGCATGACGAGGTCGATCCATGATGCAAGCAGTAATCTGATTGACAGCCACTCCTTTGGCTTTTGCAAGGGCATGGATATTATCAGCAGGATCAGCATCTATATCAACCACCCCTTTCGGATAGCCAGGACCAATAGCAATTTTTTCCATATAAACATCGGGTGCATAAAGCAAATTCCCCTTTTCAGCTATCGCAACTACAGCTAAAGAATTGGGAAGATTTTTCGCACAAATTGTGGTTCCTTCAAGCGGATCAAGCGCGATATCAACTGCTAATCCGTTTTTTAGCCCTACTTTTTCGCCAATATAAAGCATCGGGGCCTCGTCGCGCTCGCCTTCGCCAATCACTACTGTACCATCAACAGGCAAACGATTGAGTTCCCAGCGCATTGCATCCACAGCAGCTTTATCAGCAGCTTTTTCGTCACCACGTCCGCGCCAGCGCGCAGATGCAACAGCAGCACGTTCGGTAACACGTACCAATTCAAGCGTTAAGACACGATCAAGTCCATTTAAACTTTTCTGAGCTGTGAGCATATAAAAATCCTATCAAATAAACACTGGGGAAAACATTAGCATTTATCATAAAACATCAAGATAAAGATTTTTGCAAAGATAAAAATTTTCCACAAAAGAAAAAGACCAAAACTTTCATCCATTCTCGCCAGTCATTATGCAATGAATCATAAATCTCTCAGGTCATACGTTCAATACGGATAAATTGAGATTTTGCAACGAGATGACCATCTTTTTCAATTGCAGCAAGTGCCTGCCGTACATCCATCTCTGTTGTCTCGTGTGTTATTAGAATGATTGTTTTTACAACTTGGCTTTTTGTAAAAGGTTTTTGTACGATTGACTCTAATGAAATATTATTGTTAGCCATGTGCCTTGCAACCGCCGCAAAAACACCAGCGCGATCATGAACGCTTAAACGGATGAAATAACCACCTGCATGATTGGTGATATGTGCCCTCTTATAAGGAGCGAGCGCCGATGTCGGTACCCCTAAAACAGGTGTGTATCGAAAACTGAGGCGCGCCTTTGCGATATCAGCTAAGTCGCCAATAACCGCCGATGCCGTCGCCATTCCTCCAGCACCGGGACCGGAAAACAATAGCTCGCCTAACAAATCGCTTTTAATAGAAACAGCATTAGTTACACCATTAATTTGCGCAACCACCGATGATATCGGGACCATCGTTGGATGAACACGCTGCTCAATTCCAGAATTTGTTTTTAGCGCAACCCCTAAAAGTTTAATGCGATAGCCTAATTCGTCAGCTGCACGTATATCAATCTGTGAGATGTTATTAATTCCTTCAATGTAAACATCATCTAGTGAAATAGCTGTTCCAAATGCCAAACTTGTTAATAAAGCGAGTTTATGGGCTGTATCTTTTCCTCCAATATCAGAAGACGGATCAGCCTCAGCATAACCGAGCCTCTGTGCATCTTCCAAACAATCTTTGAATGAAGTACCTTCGGCAAGCATACGCGTTAATATATAGTTACAGGTCCCATTTAAAATGCCATAAACTCGCGATATGTGATTACCAGAGAGAGATTCCCTTATTGGCTTTATGATGGGAATTCCACCGGCGACAGCAGCTTCGAAGTTGAGGAAGACGCCTTTTTTTTCCGCACTAACAGCGAGTTCTCCCCCGTGCTGCGCAAGGAGTGCCTTGTTTGCAGTGACGACGTGATGACCTGCCTCTATCGCCCTTTTGACCGCCTCGTGTACAATGCTTAACCCACCACCAATTAGCTCAACAAAGACATCAATCTCATCAGAAACAGCCATATCTACAGGAGAGTCAAACCATTTTACGTTACTTAAATCTATTCCACGATCACGGTCTCTATCACGCGCACTAACGGCAACAACCCTGATTGGCCGTCCACACTGGCAGGCTAAACTAGTTGCTTTTTCGTGTAAAATCCGAACGACCGAAGTCCCAACCGTACCAAGACCTCCAACACCAATTTTTAAAGCTTCTGCCATTATTAAACTGCCTATCCTTTATCTTTAAAAAAGACACCTAAGCTATTGCAATACAAGGTAAAGAATGTTTATCAATAATCAATGTGAAACAAATGTGGAAAGAGACTTCTGCTCCTTTATGAAACACAAAACCTACTTCCAATTCAAAGATCCCGCCTCCTCAATTAATTCTCGAAAATACAAATCCGTGCCTTCTAAAATAATAACAGTAATAGAATGCAGAACACCATTGTACACCAATGCTCACAATAACGCAGCGCGTATCCCCCCCTTATGCATAGCCCAATTTCAGAATGCGAGATGACATGAAAAAACAACGATTGCTTTAATATTCCCACTTACAAGGAAGAATTTGCAAAAATCAGCAAAACCCGCCACATCGGGGACCTTCGCCCGGAGAAAACACTCCGGGGTCTCTTTTTAATGTTTCAGTTGGTCACACCGAGAATACAAAAAAGAATAATTACCGACCTATGCCCTGTTCAATCTTCCTTAGTGCTTCCTCAGCTTCGTTATGTGCATCCCTTCCCGCCTTACTTAATTGAAAAATGTGAACTCGTGCTTTTCTCTCTGGAAAAAGTTTTTACGTGCTCTGCACTCTCCGTTAATTTGTTAACAGTTCTCCGTCTCTCTGTTTCAGTAAAATGTTCTGCAGCAGTTCTCGGTTTTTCCAAAAAATCCGAATGACCACGCTCTTTTGTTACAGAATATCCCCGGGTAAATGAAAAACTTTCGGTATGCGAATCCATATTCCCATCTTGCACACACCCCACAATGAAGAGTAAAGTAAAGTAGGAAAATACGCGCAACGCGGAAGCCGCTGATTTCATCATTTTTCTATCCCTCAAATTAAAAATACAAAAAACACCACTAGGCCATAATTTCGCCAATACCATAGCTTTTTTAGCCTGTCGTATACTTCAAAACTTTAAAAGACGAAGCGACCTAGATGGAAGTAATGTAGGCACATTCAAAAACAATTCAATGAAGCACGTTTTTTAAAAAAAATTACATATGGGGCTTGCGAAGTAAAAAGATACTCTCTATAAGCCTCATCATCGGTTTGCGCCCATCGTCTAGCGGTTAGGACGCCGCCCTTTCACGGCGGAAACAGGGGTTCGATTCCCCTTGGGCGTACCATTGTGTTGTTGTATTTGTTTTTTCCGTGAATAATCAAAGGATGGCTTTTTCTTAGCGCTGTTGCGTACAAAAAGTCACACAGGTTGTTGTGTGATATCGCCTATCATCTCTCTGAGAAGCGGATAGTGTTTTTGTGTGTATAATTATCAGAGGTCAAAGTTAAGTTAAAACAAAGGTTCACAGTGTTTTTATGGACAAAAACCCGCGAGCCATCTTGGTGTGTTCAGCGCTACGCTGGAATAACCTGTGAGCCTGTAGTCTTGGAAATAAAATGATGCAAAAACCCAATAGCGATTTAATAATGATTTTCTGTTTCGCCCATATAATCCGGCGTTTCATGATTTTGTAATTAAAATGACAAAACATTATCAAATAACTGAACAAAGTACCTCATCAAGAAACTTAAGTTCTATATCCTCGATAAATCTTCACATACGATTTTTGGCAAAATCAACTTTTTCATAAAACATACAATAAATGGACACGTACCGTGTCCACCGCTCCTCTGTAAGAGCAATCTTTTATCTCTTTTCACAAAAGAGATTTTAACAAGATCACATTTGATAGTACTTCTATCATTCCTATTGCTTACTTTTTATGATAACCCATATTAAAGTAATATCGTCTCAGGAAAAGGACCATCAATGACCAAAATAAAAGTAGAAAATCCTGTTGTGGAAATCGACGGAGATGAAATGACTCGTGTTATCTGGAAATATATCAAGGAAAGGCTAATTCATCCCTACCTCGATATCGATCTGAAGTATTACGATCTTTCCATAGAAAATCGCGATGCGACTGATGATCAAGTAACGATTGATTCTGCTAATGCTATCAAACAACACGGGGTTGGTATAAAGTGTGCAACCATTACTCCTGATGAATTGCGTGTTAAGGAATTTAATCTAAAAAAAATGTGGAAATCACCTAATGGTACGATCCGCAATGTTTTAGGAGGAACGATTTTTCGTGAGCCCATTATCTGCAAAAATGTTCCGCGCCTCGTTCCTAACTGGACAAAGCCAATTATTGTCGGGCGCCATGCTTTTGGTGATCAATATAAAGCCACTGACTTCAAGTTTCCTGGTAAAGGAAAATTAACTATTAAGTTTGTTGGGGAAGACAACAAAATCATCGAACATGACGTCTTTGATGCACCAAGTTCGGGTATCGCCATGGCTATGTATAATCTTGATGAATCGGTTCGTGATTTTGCTCGCGCATCTTTCAATTATGGGTTACAACGAAATATTCCGGTTTATCTTTCTACAAAAAACACTATTTTGAAGGCTTATGACGGACGCTTTAAAGACATCTTTCAGGAAGTGTTTGATAAAGAATTTAAAGAGGAATTTGAAAGCCGTAAATTGTATTATGAACATCGTCTGATTGATGACATGGTTGCTTCTGCGCTTAAATGGTCCGGTGGTTATGTTTGGGCGTGCAAAAATTATGATGGTGACGTTCAGTCAGATATCGTCGCTCAAGGCTTTGGCTCCTTGGGACTTATGACTTCCGTTCTCATGACAGCAGACGGTAAAACCGTCGAAGCAGAGGCTGCGCATGGTACAGTGACGCGTCATTATCGCCAGCATCAAAAAAATGAAGAAACATCGACCAATTCCATTGCTTCTATTTTCGCGTGGACACGCGGATTGGCACACCGTGCAAAGCTAGACGATAATGCAAAATTAAAAAAATTCGCAACAACGTTGGAGGAGGTCTGTATCAAAACTGTTGAAGAAGGTTTTATGACGAAAGATCTTGCGCTTTTGATAGGACCTAAACAAAAATGGCTTTCCACGACGGGATTTCTTGATAAAATTGCTGAAAACCTTCAAAAAACAGTTCTTGATTGAACTGCAATTAATTTAAATTTCAAAGCTCTACAAAAGAAGAGCTTTGAATTTCTTCTTGGAAAATTTAAATAACTGCCTTATAAGTGGGAGAGATTGATACTCTATTGAATAGTAAAAATAGTGAAAAAACGAGGCTGGTCTGTGCTTTTAGGGGGGAAGGATGGTGTCCGCTCTTTGACATTTACGGGCGGTGTTGCTTTGCACGCTATCAATGTTTATGTTGTTATCACTATTTTGCCCTCTCTTTTAGAAGATATTGGCGGCGGGTTGTATTATTCCTGGGTCGTGACTGTTTTTGTTACAGCCTCCCTCCTCGGTACTTCTTTATCGACAAAGATGTTAGAACAAATGGGCCCCCGCAGAGCTTATATTGTCGCGGGGCTTGTTTTTACCATTGGTACCTTCATTTGTAGTATCTCCCCAACTATGCCATTGTTTTTAGTAGGACGTCTTATCCAAGGCTTTGGAAGCGGCTCTTTGCTGTCTTTATCTTATTCTATGGTCCGCATCATTTTCAGTCCATCTTTATGGTCGCACGTATTTAGCATTATTTCTGCGATATGGGGAATATCGACTTTATTGGGACCGGCCATTGGTGGCATTTCAGTGCAATGTGGTATGTGGAGAATATCCTTTTTGGTGATCGGCTCATTAGCAATAGTTTTCTTGCTCCTAGCATCGAAGATTCTACCAAAAGAAAATGAAAATCATATTCCAAAATCCCCACTCCCCTTTCTGCAGCTCCTCACACTTGTTTCTTTAATTTTCAGTATTTCCGTTGGTGGAATGATGGATACTACAATTGCACAAATTTCTGGTTTAGTTATTGGATTTATCCTACTCTTTGCCTTAGCAAAAATCGAATCATCCGCGCTTCATCCTATGCTGCCACATAAAACTTTTTCTTTCTCTTCTGATTTCTTTTCTGTTTATTTATTAATACTCGTTATGACTATTGTAGCCTATAGTATAGAGTTATATTTTCCTCTTTTTCTCCAAGTGCTTCATGGACAGGATCCGCTCATTGCTGGTTATATAGCGTCGTTGATAAGCTTTGGTTGGACATGCGGTTCTGTATCAAGTTCTAGTGCGTCCGAGAAAAAAATTCGCAATATCATTACTTATTCCCCTGTATTAACACTTTTGAGCATAAGTGCTCTTTTATGGATTGTCCCGACGGAAGTTACCATCCCCGGCTATACTCCCATCATTTGCGTAGCATTATTTGCTATAGGAATCAGCGCTGGTGTAGCGTGGCCACATTTGTTAACGCGAATATTACGATGCGCAAGCGACAAAGACGCTTTACGTGCTGGCGAATCTCTTACATCTGTACAGCTATTTTCGGCAGCTTTAAGTGCAACACTAGCAGGGACAATTACCAATCTTGCTGGCTTAATTAATCCTGGAGGAATTCCCGGGATGATTTTCGCAGCAAAAGCCCTTCTTGCAACACTCGTCGGACTTTTATTTTGCCTTGGTATACCACTCTCTCTGCGCATTGCCCGCAGTATGTCCAGAAACCCAACTGGGAAATCAGGTGGCTAATTATTTTCCTCTTTGCAAAATGCTCATCATTTCTGTGAGCATTGATCGCGTTTTTCTACGCACCATGAAAAGCAAAAAATCAACAGTCCAAACAAAGCCAAAACACCTCCCAAAACAGCAGTGTATTTATGACTATAACCTAACTTTAAAACCAACGCCCCAGATTCCGCCCCAAGAGCATTAGCAATATTGAAAGCAGACTGCATTAGTGCACCTGCTAAAATCTTTCCATGCACAGAGACATCCATAATTTTAGTTTGTATAGAAGGCATGGATGCAAAAGAAGTACCGATTAGGAAGCATCCTAACGCTGCTGTCGACGGAGTTTGAGATAAAAAGAAGAAAAGAAAAAAAACAAACGCACTCCAAAGCATAGAGAAAAAAATCATCCTCGAAGTACCGACTTTAACTGCGAATTTAGGACCAAAAAGATTGCCAACAACCATTCCAAGCCCAATTAACGGCATAATAAATGGAACCCAATCAATCGAGATACCTGAAACATGAATTAACGTTGACTTAATGTAAGCGAAAATGGAAAATAGCCCCGATGAGCCAACCGATACCATTACTAAGAGTATCCACACCTGCTTTTGCTTTAATGCTCTCAACTCGCGAAGAGGACTCGTTTGCGGAACATTCGAAACAGCAGGCAAAAACTTCCAAATGAGCAAACAACACAATGAAGCGATAGCTCCTACCAGAACGAAAGCGACCTGCCAACCAATTAGCTGTCCGATCCATGTCGCGCCTGGAGCCCCCAAAACTGTTGCAATCGTCAAACCAAGCATAACACTGCCAACAGCTTTAGAACTTTCCTTTGCTTCAACCATTGAAGACGCGACCATAGTTGCGAGACCGAAATAAGCTCCATGTGGAAGACCACTAATAAATCGCAACATTACCAATACATTAAAATTAGAAAAAAGGGCACTAGAAGCATTTGCTATCGCATAAAAAAACATCAATCCTATCAGAACAGTTTTACGTGATAGCTTAGCTGTCGCGACAGCCAAAAGAGGAGCTCCAAAAACAACTCCCAATGCATAAGCAGAAATATACTGGCCGGCTGTTGGAATATCAACATATGAGCTTTTGGCCATCTCTGGCTGTAAACCCATTGCAACAAATTCAGCAGTACCGATAGAAAAGCTTCCAACTGCAAGAGAGAAAAATGCTAAACGCTGCATTTTAGGATCAATCCCAAAAGATGAAATAGAACTTTTTTATGAAAATTTTTCATTGTTACCATTTTGTATAATCGTGCTTTAATCATGAAATCTGCGACATAAATAAGCTGGAACGTCCCCACATCCAAAGTTTTTTATGGATACACAAAAGTATTTTTTTTCGTAAAAGAAAGGATATTAAATTTTTTATGGTGATACAAGAACGCGACCACGATACCCCTCTATCCAGAGAAAATTTCAATCATCGAGATGCCGCTCCCGTAAAAATCAGGCGACTTTCAGTGTTACACAAAAATTTATAAAATTTCTAATTAAACAGTAAGTTAACCAAAACTATTCTACCCTTAGTGAAGTTCATTACCATATATTCTGTCTATATTTCACTATTCACAATAAAGAATGAAAAATATTCACCAAAATGTAATTTTTACGTTTCTTTAAAGCTTCACTAACTCCTCATTAACGTTGTTGATCTAGAATGACTACCAGAAACGGAAACAGGCTGTTTTTCTCTGGGTCTGGTAGCGCGTACTGGAGCAGTAGTTTCCGTTCGGGAATACAGCTGTAAAAAAAATAGCACGGACAAAACTGCGCAGCATCTTTTTGAGCCGCGCAGTTTTGCGCTTTTAGAAAGCATCATCAAGCAACCATACCCTTAATAAAAAATAGCCTTTGATGAGCGAGTTAAGAACCGTGAAAAAGACAAACATTATAGCATTATCACCAATTTTTCATCGCCTTTACATCCATAAAGTACACGTTTCAGCACAGAAACCAACATAACATCCCGCCTCAACGGAATCACAAATTACTCGAATAACTTATTGATAATAGATATTATTCCATGTTAATAACATACCGGGAAGAGACTCTTCGGATTTGGTCAAATAATGCAGGTACGCACAACTGTCATCGTGTTCAGCAGGATAAAGTGACTTCGGATCAAGTGGGTGTTTGTCCTCTGCATAATATGAGTTGCGTAAATTAACCCGACCAAAGCGCGTAAAACCAAACCGTAGCGTCCCATCGTACGCATTCGTATGGCGCAATTAAACATATCAACGTTAACGCCAAGGGAAACACTTTCTAGAATATCATCGGGCGCTCCTACATCCATGAAATAATATGGCTTATCCTCTGGCAAAATCGAAAAAATAACGCATAATACAGCCATTATGATGCTCTGTGGTCCACCAACAGCGAGCCCCTCAATATCACGCTTTTGAGTCGGTTTCTTTTCATGTTTGGGAAGAACGTCCACGCAGGCTCATACTACCCCGAACGATATCAGCCGGATTGATGTATTGCGCTTCCCGCGAGTGAAAAGAAAACAGAATCTGGAATAGAATTTTCATTTTGGTGGGCGCAATATTGTAAAACAACTTTTGGCCGTTAGCAAAATAAAGCTATGGCTGCATCTGAGTATCAAGATCAGGAAGCGCTCGAACTTCAATAAAACGCTTTGAATCATTTCATAGAGTGATCCATCATAATGTAAGAGCGAAAATCACGCCCCTTTCCCTAATTTTGCGAATTCCCACAAGCGATATAACTGGAAATCCACCAGAATCTGCCAAAATAGATCCAGGCCAACGTGCCACGAATTCTTCTCCCAATTGCAACAAAATGATAGCCATCACCCAAAAATGGTATCTGTCTCAAGAGCACGTAGCTGGTACATATCATAGCCTTGAAAAGTTATCGCAGTACCAACCAACACGATATGGGCGATACGCCCGCGTCCCGTTATAATTTTTCCCCACCTTGCGGTGTACATATTATGCGATTTTTCTATAGTAAAATGTTCCTATCGTCACTTTTGTCTTTATCGCTCCATGGATCCACATTGCCACTGGAAGAAGAAAGCCATTTTCTGATAGCGTCATTACGAATTTTACTAGTTAACTTTATTTTCGATTCCTAAATACTGTGATCAACATGAGAAATGGATAATAGTACAAATAAATATCTTCCGTCGTACAAATCACTAGAACGCTGGCAATAATCCAACCACAAAAAGCCATAAACAGTACTTGACAGCGTGATATAAGAAAACACTTACACTCACCCGCAGCGACAGTAAATAAACGCATATCTATTGTTTCAGCAACAGCAAATCTTAACCTTGCTTTTGTACTTTTTTACCAAAAATGACGCTAAAGCAATTTATTGGCGCACAAAACCGAAGCGCATTTTTTACTTTTATGAGTGAGAAGGCCCTTGCGTTTATTTTTGCAACGAGAACAATTTCTAAGTGGACCTGAAACCTCTTTAATCAAAGAAAAGTTAGCTCTAAAATTTTAGCCGCCACAAAAGGCCCATGATTTTTTTCTGCTCTTATGTAACAAACAGAAAATATATTTCTGAGATCACAGAAAACACCGACGAAGAATCCAATTACAGCGCCCCAACAATCTTCACGACCCTAGAACTGACGTCTTCCTTTTATAAGCAAATAATTAAAGAAAACAGTCGAAAAATCGTGTTGTATCCGTTTTAAAAAACACGAACCAGGACAACACCAATCCCTTCAATGAGAAAGCCAGAATTAATTTGCCATATTCAAACGGGATAAATTACATTTTTTACGACGTTTAAAACAGTAACAGATAGGGCATTTCTACGATACTTTGCACTATCCCATGTCCGAAGCGATTGTAGCTTTAATAAGTGTATCGGGATCTGCAGCAGGCTCACCTCGCTTTAATTTATCGACATTTTCCATCCCCTCAATGACTCGCCCCCATATGGAATACTGGCGATTCAGCCAAGGAGAATCTGCAAAGCAGATAAAAAATTGTGAATTAGCGGAATTCGGATTTTGGCTGCGAGCCATAGAAACTGTTCCACGTTCGTGAGAGAGATTTGAAAATTCTGCTGCTAAATCCGGCTTGTTTGATCCTCCCATGCCAGCATGTGACAAATTAAAATCCTTGCCGTCTCTTTTTCCAAATCTTACATCGCCAGTTTGAGCCATAAAACCGTCTATGACACGGTGAAATACAACATTATCGTAAGCGCCCTCACGTACAAGTTCTTTAACACGTGCAACGTGGCCCGGAGCTAAATCAGCAAAAAGCTCAATAACAACTTTGCCTTTTGTTGTTTCAAAAACTAATATGTTTTCCGTATTTTTAGTTTCCACCATAAAGCTCCACTCCTTTAACTCACTCATTCAGCTTGTAAATAGGCAGCATCGATCGCATCAGGATTTTTTACAGCCCCATTGTTGCTAGCAGTACCTTTTTTAATTCTATCAACGACCTCCATTCCCTTTACGACTTCTCCAACGACGGTGTATTGACCATTTAAAAAATCAGCATCATCGAAACAAATGAAAAATTGAGAATTTGCTGAATTAGGATCCTGCGAACGCGCCATACCAACAGTGCCACGCTTAAATGGCTGCTTCGAAAATTCTGCCGGTATATTAGGATAATTTGATCCCCCCGTTCCAACACGCTTGAAATCAAAATTCGCACTACCTTTTTTTCCAAATTTTACGTCACCAGTCTGAGCCATAAAGCCAGGAATAACGCGGTGAAATACGACGTTGTTATAGGCACCTTCTTCTACTAATTTTTTGATTTGCTCAATGTGCTTGGGAGCCAAATCGGGACGCAGACGAATAAAAACATCGCCACTTTTCATAGACAAAACAAGAACGTTAGAATCATTTGCTAAAGTGCTAAATGAAAAAAAGAAAAAAATACATGCCCAAATAGCAAAAATTTTACGATACACGACCACTTTCTCCGAGAGATTGAAATTTTGAGCGCAAGGCTCGCGCAACATTTTGGGGCACGAAAGGCGAAACATTTCCACCCATAGAGGCAACCTGACGCACCAGCGTAGAGGTTATCGCCCGCCCAGAAACACTCGCTGGCAAAAAAATAGTCTGCAATTCAGGAGCTATAATGCCGTTCATCCCTGCCATTTGCATTTCATAATCAAGATCAGTACCATCGCGTAATCCACGAATAAGAAACGAAGCGCCAATTTCGCGGGCCTTATCAATTAGGAGATTATTAAATGGGATAACCTGCACCCGGTCAGGACCTACATTTAACAAATCCTCCCTCACTTGTACAATCAAATCAACACGTTCTTTAAAACTAAATAGCGTCGTCTTTTTAGCCTGAATACCTATAGCGACAACAACCTTGTCAGCTAGAACCAAACCACCCTTTAAAACATCAAGGTGGCCGTTTGTAAGAGGATCAAAAGAACCTGCATAAAGTGCAATTCTCATTACTTACCTCATCACCTAAAAAACTATCTGTATTCAATCAGAGTCAGTTGTACCGGGACCCTCGCCGCACTCGTTGTCTAGTTGATTAACATCATCTTCAGATTCAGAAATACGCTCAACAGACACCACTTTTTCTCCCTCAGCTGTATTAAAGATTGTTACACCTTTAGTCGAGCGGCCAGCTATACGGATACCGGCGACGGGAACGCGAATAAGCTGCCCCCCATCTGACACTAACATAATTTGATCTTGTGCCTTTACTGGGAACGCTGCCACCAACTTACCAATTTCTGCTGTTTTAGACGTATCAGTTGCACGAATTCCCTTTCCACCACGTCCAGAAATACGAAACTCATACGAGGAAGATCGCTTTCCATAGCCAAATTCGCTAACGGTTAAAAGCATTTGCTCTCGAGAATTTAGCTCTGCATAGCGCTCATCTGTCAACTCTATTTCGACTCCCTCATCATCTTCATCAAGAGTTAAAATATCCTCGGAATCTGCACTAATTGCGCGCCGCTCATTAATTACACGTTTAACATAAGCAGACCGTTCAATTGATGTTGCCTCAACATGTTGTAATATAGTCATAGAGATGACCTTGTCGCCCTGCGCCAAATTGATACCGCGTACTCCCACCGAACTACGACCAGCAAATACGCGGACCTCGGTAACCGGAAAACGAATGCATTGCCCATTGGAAGTAGTAAGGACCACGTCGTCTTGCTCCGTACAAGTTTCTACGGAAAGGATCTCATCTCCCTCCTCATCAAGTTTCATTGCAATTTTGCCATTACGATTGACCTGAACAAAATCTGATAGTTTATTACGACGCACGGTCCCACGCGTCGTCGCAAACATGACATCAAGCGCGCGCCAACTTCCCTCTTCTTCTGGTAAAGGCATGATAGTCGTTATGCGCTCACCTTGCTGCAAGGGAAGCAAATTGATCAGAGCCCGCCCGCGAGACTGCGGCGTACCAATAGGCAAACGCCAAACTTTTTCCTTATAGACGATACCACGAGATGAAAAGAAAAGAACTGGTGTATGCGTATTAACCACGAATAGACGCGTCACAAAGTCCTCGTCTTTTGTGGACATACCAGAACGCCCTTTTCCCCCGCGTCGCTGCGCACGATACGTACTGAGAGGTACGCGCTTAATATAACCACTATGACTAACTGTTACCACCATATCTTCTGATGCAATCAGATCTTCGTGGCCCACCTCGGCGCTACCAGAGCCAAATATCGTACGCCTAGGAGTTGCGAACGCCTCGCGAAGGGTGTTCAATTCATCTTTAACAATATCCATGATGCGCGAACGTGACGCCAAGATATGAAGATAATCAGTAATATCTGTCCCAATTTTGTTCAATTCATCAGCAATCTCGTCACGCCCAAGCGCTGTTAACCTTTGCAAACGCAGTTCCAAGATAGCACGCGCCTGCTCTTCAGATAAATTATAGGTGCTATCCTGATGAATGACGTGACGAGGATCATCAATAAGTTTTATTAAGGGCGCTACATCAGCAGCTAACCAACGTCGCTCCATCAACTGCGCACGTGCTACCTGTGGATCAGACGCTTTGCGAATTAATGCTATAATCTCGTCAATATTGGCGACAGCAATTGCGAGACCAACCAAAACATGCGCACGCTCACGCGCTTTGCGTAATAGATATTTCGTTCGCCGGCTTACAACCTCTTCCCGGAAAAGAACAAACGCACGAAGCATATCAAGCAACGTCATTTGTTCAGGCTTCCCCCCATTTAACGCAACCATATTACAGCCAAACGAAGTTTGCAGCGGTGTATAACGATATAGTTGATTTAGAACAACATCTGCGACAACATCTTTCTTCAGCTCAATAACGACACGATACCCATCGCGATCAGATTCATCACGCAAATCAGAAATTCCCTCGATGCGTTTTTCCCGCACCAATTCAGCTACTTTTTCAATCATCGCCGCTTTGTTAACTTGATAAGGTATCTCGCTTACAATAATCGCCTGGCGGCCATTACGGATTTCTTCAATATCAACCTTGGCGCGCATGATAATAGAACCGCGCCCCGTTTCATAAGCCAAGCGGATACCAGAACGACCAAGGATAATACCACCTGTGGGAAAATCGGGGCCAGGGATAATTTCAATCACTTCATCAAGCGTTATATTAGGATTGTCAATCAACGCGACACAGCCATCAACAACCTCACCAAGATTGTGAGGTGGAATGTTCGTCGCCATCCCCACAGCGATACCCCCTGACCCATTGACCAAAAGATTAGGGAAACGTGCCGGTAAGACTACGGGCTCACGCTCACGCCCGTCGTAATTATCCTGAAAGTCGACAGTATCTTTATCAATATCAGTTAAAAGCTCTTCTGAAACTTTTTCTAAACGACACTCCGTATAACGCATTGCAGCGGGTGGATCGCCATCGACAGAACCAAAATTTCCCTGACCATCAATCAACGGATTTCGCAAAGAAAAATCCTGCGCCATGCGCACCAGCGCGTCATAAATGGAAGCGTCGCCATGAGGATGAAACTTCCCCATAACTTCGCCAACAACACCCGCAGATTTACGATAGGACTTATTGAATGAAAGTCCCATCTCGTTCATAGCATGCAAAATGCGTCGATGAACAGGTTTAAGCCCATCACGCACATCAGGAAGTGCACGCGACACGATCACACTCATCGCATAATCGAGATAAGAGCGCTGCATTTCATCAACTATGCTAACTGGTTCAACACCATTTAGCGCATCACGTTCTGATAGTGGAGTCAAATCAGTCACAATTTTAAGACTTTCAAAAAAAGAATCACTTCACCCTTTTTTATATCTAAAAATGTATCAAAATACCAACTTCCCTCCTACAATAGAGAAAAAGTTCAACAATATTCAATAAGTGGATCTATCTGCACTGAAAATTTTAGGCAAAACGACCCCCACATATTCTTTTTGAGCCCAAGCAAGAAAAAAATGAAAGTAACGACAATAGTAAACCTAAAATTACCATCAAAATGGCACATCGTCATCTAGCTTGTGTGAAAAACTTTCTTCGGAAAATTCACTATTTTGACCAAAAGCATTTCTCTGACCTGGACCACTCTCGCCAAAGCCGCCACTGCCGTAATTCCCGCTCTGCTGATTTGTTCCTTGCGGTTGTTCCCCACCTGCTGCCCCCCGCCCATCAAGCATTTGCAATTCACCACGATACTTTTGCAAAACAATCTCTGTCGTATAGCGGTCATTTCCGTTCTGATCTTGCCACTTGCGTGTCTGCAATTGACCCTCAACGTAAATTTTACTTCCTTTTTTTACGTATTGTTCTACAATTTTTATGAGATTTTCATTGAAAATGACGACGCTGTGCCACTCCGTACGCTCCTTGCGCTCGCTTGTACTGCGGTCGCGCCAACTTTCTGAAGTAGCAATACGCAAATTCGCCACCTGATCGCCAGAGTTCAAACGGCGGATCTCAGGGTCCGCGCCTAAATTACCAATCAAAATAACTTTATTAAGGCTGCCAGCCATGGTATAAACTCCAAAATTGTAAATTTTATTATTATAACAAAATATGACAACAACATACAGTTTATTCTATTGATGAAAACAAAAAGCTGCTACCTTCGCTCTATTTTCTTACGAAATTTGCACCCTACTCTTCTTTTAACTAATATTGTAATTCTAAATAAACAGTCCTATTCTGTCCTGGATGTTAATTTTGTCATATATGTCAAGGATAGACATGACCCATCAAAGATATATTTCTATTCATGGCGCACGTGAGCATAACCTTAAAAATATCAGCTTGGACCTTCCTCGTGACAAAATGATTGTGATAACGGGGCTTTCTGGATCCGGAAAATCATCCTTAGCCTTTGATACAATCTACGCCGAAGGACAGCGCCGCTATGTTGAAAGCCTTTCTGTTTATGCGCGTCAATTTTTAGAAGTAATGCAAAAACCGGATGTCGATAAAATAGAGGGACTTTCTCCCGCTATTTCTATTGAACAAAAAACCACCAGTAAAAATCCCCGCTCGACAGTAGGAACTGTCACGGAAATTTACGACTACATGCGCCTCCTCTTTGCGCGCGCCGGCACCCCTCATTCTCCTGCTACAGGACTTCCCATCGAAAGCCAGACGGTAAGCCAGATAGTAGATCAAATTATGGATTTACCAGAAGGTACGCGAGTTTTTATTATGGCTCCCCTAGTCCGAGGGCGAAAAGGAGAATACAAAAAAGAGCTGACAGAACTTTTAAAAAAAGGCTTCCAACGTGCTAAAGTTGACGGAAAATTTTACGAAATTTCTGATGTCCCTCCCCTCGATAAAAAATACAAACACGACATAGATGTAGTAGTCGATCGTCTCGTTGTGCGCGGTGGTATTGCATCTCGCGTGGCTGATAGTGTAGAGACGTGCTTAAACTTGGCAAATGGAATTGTTATCGCCGAAATGGCAGATCACCCTCTGATGCGACAAGAAAACGCAAAAGATTCCGCCAATAGATCAAGCAATGAAACACATAAGCGGCTTGTTTTTTCGGAAAAATTTTCTTGTCCCATATCAGGATTTTCTATCCCTGAGATCGAGCCACGATTATTTTCATTTAATAACCACTTTGGTGCTTGCCCTGTTTGTGACGGGTTAGGAACAAAAAAGGTGATAGATCTAAATAAAATCATCCCCGATAAAGATCTTACCTTAAAAGCTGGAGCAATCGTTCCCTGGTTTAAGTCCTCTTTATTTTCTCGTAACAATAACTTAGAACTACTGGGAAAAATTTATAACTTCAATCTTGAAGATAAGTGGTGCTCACTTTCAGATGAAGCGCAACACGCCATTTTGTATGGCACAAAAAGAAAAAAAAATCTTCCTAACCGTAAGAATAATTTGCACGAAGATGAAGCAATCCAATATTTTGAGGGAATCGTCCCGAGTATGGAACGATGGTGGCAAAAATCAGATTCCATGTGGCTGCGTGAAGAAATCGAGCATTATATGTCTTCTTTTTCCTGTCCAGCTTGCCACGGTTACCGCCTAAAACCAGAAGCACTGGCTGTCAAAATACATGGAGCGCATATTGGACAAATATCAGAACTCTCCATCTTAAAAGCAGATGATTGGTTTTCTAACGTTCAGCAATATTTAACTGAAAAGCAACGTAGTATAGCGGTCAGCATTTTAAAGGAAATACGCGAACGCTTGGCTTTTTTAAATCACGTAGGGCTTGGATATCTCACCTTATCTCGGAGTTCTGGCACACTTTCGGGCGGAGAAAGTCAACGTATTCGGTTAGCATCACAAATTGGCTCAGGACTCACGGGGGTCCTTTATATTCTGGATGAACCATCCATTGGTCTACACCAACGCGATAATGAGCGCCTCCTAAAAATGCTGCATCATCTGCGAGATCTCGGTAATACAGTTATTGTCGTTGAGCATGATGAAGACGCCATTCTCACCGCGGACCATGTCATTGATATTGGCCCCGCTGCGGGCGTTCATGGCGGAGAAATCATAGCTCAAGGTACGCCGCAGGAAATTATAGAAAATACCTCGTCTATCACAGGTCAATATCTTTCAGGAAAAATGGTGATCACAGTACCAGCTCAACGACGTGAGATATTAAAATCAAAAATGATTAAAATTATAGGTGCGAAAAGCAACAATCTCAAAAATATAAGTGCAAGTATCCCTCTTGGTACCTTCACTTGCATAACAGGAGTTTCAGGAGGAGGAAAGTCAACGTTGCTCATCGAGACTCTTTTCAAAGCTGCATCACATCATATCATGGGCAGTCACCATAACCCAGAGACTTACGATAAAATTGAAGGATTAGAATTTATTGACAAGGTCATTGATATCGACCAATCACCTATCGGTCGTACTCCACGTTCTAATCCTGCAACATACACAGGTGCATTTACCCCAATCCGCGAATGGTTTGCTGAACTACCGGAATCGAAGGCTCGTGGTTATAAAGCCGGACGTTTTTCATTTAATGTTAAAGGAGGGCGCTGCGAAGCATGCCAGGGTGATGGAGTTACCAAAGTCGAAATGCATTTTTTGCCTGACGTCTACGTAACTTGCGATATATGCCAAGGAAAACGTTATAATCGAGAGACGTTGGAAGTAAAATTTAAAGGGAAGTCTATTGCAGATATTCTGGATATGACAATCGAAAAAGCGGAGGAATTTTTTCAAGCTATTCCTGCTATCCACAATAAAATGAAAACTCTTATAAAAGTTGGGCTTGGCTATATAAAAGTGGGACAACAGGCTACAACGCTCTCTGGTGGTGAAGCCCAACGTGTAAAGCTTGCCAAAGAGCTTTCGCGTAGAACAGCGGGACACACACTTTACATCTTAGATGAGCCAACAACCGGTCTGCACTTTCACGATATTGCTAAACTCCTTGAGGTACTGCATGAACTCGTCGAACAAGGTAATACAATTGCAATGATTGAACATAACCTCGATGTGATAAAGACGGCTGACTGGATCATTGATTTAGGACCAGAAGGCGGCGATTGTGGCGGTGAAATCGTCGCAAGCGGGCGCCCCGAAGATATAATCAACGTTCCCACATCTCATACTGGAAAATTTTTAAAAAAAGTTTTACTACGTCAGCAGCTACATAACCGCGGGATTTAAAAAATTAGTGGAGTTATAGGATACATAGTGAACGACAAAACGTAAATTTAAGCGCTTTTATCATGTTACCCCTGTTTTTTGCAATTATTATAAAATTCCTGCATTATGAATAAATAATAGTTTGCTTTTATTTGTAATGTGATTCTTTTTCAAAAAGAAAGAACGCATTATTCTGTGATTTTTTGCTTTCTCGTATAGTAGAGCGTCTGTTAGCATACACCGCTAATATGAATGTAGGATAGCGCAGAAGCAGAAAAGGTAAAATAAAGTTGGAAATAATTTTGGTATGAAAAAATCGAGCCACATTGGCCTTAATCAATGGAATGAAGGGGGGTTTGCTATCCAGGGAAGCATATGGGGCTCTGTGGGCCAAATACGTCGTTGGTCTTTTGTACAAGGTAAAAATCAAATTTGTTTTTGCTGGTGGAGAGTTAGGAAGATTTGCCGGCGTGGTGTGCAAAGCAACTTAGAAGGTTGGTGCCAAATACGGGGGGTGTTGTTTCTTTTATTGACGGAACCAACTGTACCGGCACTAAAGAATCAGAAATTAAAGCTCTTTGACTTCGCAAATTTTTTACCCTTTTATCCTCCTCAACCCAAAAAGGAAAAAGAATATGACAACAGCATCAGATATTCTCAAACAGATTGCGAATAACGATATACGTTTTGTCGATTTACGTTTTACCGACCCACGGGGAAAGTTGCATCATGTTACAATGGATATTGCAGAAATCAACGAGAATACGTTTAGCGATGGCGTCATGTTTGATGGATCTTCCATTTCTGGGTGGAAAACAATCCACGAGTCTGACATGGTGCTAATGCCGGACACAGAGACAACGCATATCGATCCTTTTTTTGCTCAATCTACTTTGGCTATATTTTGTGATGTATTTGACCCTGTTTCTAAAAAATTCTACCGCAGGGATCCTCGTTCTATAGCCAAGAGGGCTGAATCTTACATGAAGTCCTCAGGAATAGGAGATGTGATTAATGTAGGCCCAGAGGCTGAATTTTTTATCTTTGATGATGTACGTTATAAAACCGATCCCTACAATACCGGATTTAGACTCGATTCTAATGAACTGCCATCAAACGACGATACCGAATACGAGATGGGAAACCTTGCTCATCGTCCACGGATGAAAGGAGGTTATTTTCCTGTTCCTCCGATAGACTCCTGTCAAGATATGCGCTCTGAAATGCTTACCACACTGAAAGGCGTAGGTGTCCAAGTTGAAAAGCACCACCACGAGGTAGCTGCAGCACAACACGAACTTGGAATTCGTTTTGATACTTTAATTCGCGAAGCCGATAAGATGCAAATTTTTAAATATGTTGTGCACCAAATAGCAAATAGTTATGGAAAGACAGCAACCTTCATGCCAAAACCAGTTTTCGGTGACAATGGCTCGGGTATGCATGTGCACATATCCATTTGGAAAGATGGTAAACCGACTTTTTCAGGCGATGAATATGCTGGATTATCAAAGACATGCTTATTCTTTATCGGTGGCATTATTAAGCACGCAAAAGCAATCAATGCCTTTACCAACCCATCTACAAACTCTTATAAACGTTTGGTTCCTGGTTATGAAGCCCCCATCCTCCTTGCTTATTCTTCGTGCAACCGCTCTGCGTCTTGCCGCATTCCAATAAGTCATTCGCCAAATTCAAAACGTATAGAAATTCGTTTTCCGGACCCAACGGCAAATCCATATCTAGCTTTTTCAGCACTCTTAATGGCTGGCCTCGATGGTATAAAAAATAAGATTCACCCTGGCAAGGCTATGGATAAAAACCTCTATGATCTTCCTCCAGAAGAACTCAAAGGAATCCCAAAGGTCTCGAGAAGCCTGCGAGAATCGCTTGAAGAGCTCGATAAAGACCGTGGCTTTCTCACAGCCGGCGATGTTTTCGATGATGATCAAATTAATTCCTTTATCGAATTAAAGATGCAAGAAGTCTTGCGCTACGAAACAACACCACACCCCATCGAATTTGATATGTACTACTCCACTTAAGGGATTAGTTCTGTTTTAAAGCTGTGAACAAATGGAGATCCATAAAAAGTCTCCATTTTTATCCGGTGTTTTTTCTAAGAAAGCAAAGCGCCCTTTTAAAAGCTCAGACAAAAGCCAATCAAACTAATTAGGCTTTCAGCAATAAGTGTTAAAGTCGCCCTACCTAGATTGGAGTCGTTGTCGTTTTCTGCAACAATAGCTACACTAAAAAGTTCCAACGGAACCGATAAAATATTTCACACACTCGGAAAACAAAAACCACCCTATCTCGGCGGTAATAGAACTGATCCATTGCACCAGAAAAATTAGCACGTATGTACTGCTTTACAACAAAGTCTTAAAAATCACGGCAGCTGCATTAAATTCGGCTTTTTTGTTGGCCAGGCGTGATGTCTCCTCTTTATCAGCGCCCCATTGTCGCATCGTCCAGTTTTCGTCAAAATGTGCGATATCCCAAGCATGATCTGGGTCAATTTTTCCCGCAAAAACAGCAAGAGCAATAAGTGCTGATCCTGTCAAAGTCGTCATCGTGTGAAATGCTGCAAGCACATAAGGAGATTCTATCCTGCGCAAATAGTTACTCACCGCTTGAATAGCTTCCCTTGGTTGTTCAACAGGCATGAGTCCTTCTGTCAAATTGAAACGCGAACCAATTTTTTCTTCTACCCAATCTAGTAAAGGATCCCATTGCTCACGTTGTTTTTGCGCCAGTTCTTTTGGTGTTTGCGCACGATAAAAAACCATATCACATGCGACAAAACGCAGTAAATCTTCAAAAACAGGCTGCATATCATCTGCTATGCCATCAATGACAGTGTTAACAAGACGCGTAATCGGCATTTTTGCCGGATCGATAACTTCTTTTTGGCTCTCAAATTCCTGTACTACTAACGCTGCCAGCGATTCTGTTGGCACGAAAAAACAACGCTTTGCCGGCGTTTGAATCGGGACTTTATCCAATAATATAGAGAATCTTCCTTCTTCGCACGTAATTTTTACTTCTCTATAAAACCGTTTTGGCAATGGACGACGTAATGATTTTTGTGTTTTGCTGACAACGTCATCGCCGTCTAAAGGGTTATCAAGATGATCAAAAATTTCACGCATACTGCTTTACCTATCGCTTTTTTAACAAATTCACTGATTCTTCGACAAAGAACCGCGCTTGTCTCCGCAAGATAAACAAATTTGACAACCCTGAAGATATATAACCGCGGTTATACTAGCATACTTCACACGCGTAACGAAGATAAACATCTTGATAGCAGAGGACTTTCTCCTACTATGAGATGATGTAATCTGCACCTTTTTTCATTCTGCTTCACCATCAGTTTCATTAAAGGCCAAAAGATTGAAGCTTTGTACCATATGAGGAGGTAAAGGCGCAACGACATCCAATATACCTCCCGAAGGATGAGGTATACGAATACGACGTGCATGGAGATGAAGCCGATTTTGAATTCCCCCCGGCAGATTCCAGTTATTATCACAAAAAAAATACTTTGAATCACCAATGATAGGATGATCCATATGTGCAGCATGTACACGCAGTTGGTGTGTTCTACCTGTATAAGGCTCCATTTCAAGCCATGAAATAGCCCGCCCCCGCGTATCCAAAACACGATAATAGGAAACTGCATGGCTGGCATCCGGTTCTCCATGTTCGCAAACACGCATTTTATCACCCTGTGCACTTATATCTTTAACCATCCATGTCGAAATTTTATTCTGCTTTTTTTTAGGAATTCCCCGAACGAGCGCCCAATAGACCTTTTTTGTTTCTCGCGCTCTAAAAGCAGCGGTCAGAGCTTGAGCAGCCCCCCTCGATCGAGCAACAACAAGGACACCCGATGTCTCACGATCGAGACGATGGACCAAGCGTGGTTTTTCACCTTTCTTATTACGCCACGCCTCGAGCATACTATCTATATGTCGTGTTAAACCAGAACCGCCTTGTACAGCCAACCCGGCAGGTTTGTTAAAAACAAAAATTTTTTGGTCTTCATAGAGCAACATTTTTTTTAAAATGATTCTATCATCTTGCTCACGAATAGTCTTATCCGTTACAGAAAGTCTCTCCTCTTTATTAATTGATAAAGGCGGAACGCGAACAGTTTGCCCTGTGAGGAGGCGCGTGTACGTTTTTACACGACAACCATCAACCCGTATTTGACCAGAACGCAGCAATTTCTGTAAAGGTCCAAACCCAAGTCCTGGGTAATGCACTTTGAACCAGCGATCTAAGCGCATTCCAGTTTCATCTGTTTTAATCTTCTTTGTTTTTATCCCGACCACGATGACTTCCTTGCCATATCAATTGGATCCATCAGCTTTTTTCCGAATCCCTACGAACGGAAAATCTATATCCTATAAATAAAACAGAATTAGCATCGCCAAGCAAACATACAGCTAATACACTAGGTTGTACCTATCTATCTTTTAATTTTATTAGCTCAAAGATAATTATAACGATTGAGGATCATCATGCTAACGATGTTCGTCCAAAGGTATTGTTTGTGTCCCCGTTAAAAACTGTATTCATGCATTCATTCATCTAAATAGGAAGAAACGTGCCCCTTTTTATCCGTGCCATCCCTGTATTGTATTGACCGTCTTCCGATTCCATCGCCGCGGAACCTGCTACAGCTAAGCATGTGATCAATTCTGTTTCTAGCAAATCAGAGGTCATTCCTGCTTTCACGATCTTAGCATTTCGACTTTTTTGTATTTTTAACGTTATTTCCCGCATTCTTGTTACCAAAGAACACACCGATCGCCTAGTGTAGAGGCGCTATCTGACTGCCTCAGTTAAATCGCTAGCGTAACCCACATACTGCTAACAGCACGACATGCCCAACAGCCCTCTCTGCACACTATCGCACAACGCAGACCGCGAAACAACCGGTAATAAATTATTCTACTTTCATGGAAAGTATAATAAAAAAGCGAAGTTTTATCCCCCAAGAAAAGTTTTTAGCGCCAAAATAGCCTCCTCAGCCTTCCCTCCTTCAGGTCCACCAGCTTGCGCCATATCAGGACGACCGCCACCACCTTGACCACCCAAGATACCAGAAATAATGCGAACTAAATTAACAGCATTAAATCTATTGGTTAGATCATCAGTAACGCCAACAACAGCACTCGCCTTTCCTTCTTCCGAAATACTGATGAAAGAGACAACTCCAGACCGAATCTTCTTCTTCCCAGAGTCAACTACAGCCTTGAGGTCCCGTGGTGGAATATTTTCAACAACACGACCTATAAAAGAAATACCATTAACGATGGCGATATCTTCTTGATCATCCTTCGAGGACTTACCATTCAACATAATTTTTTTGCGTGCATTGTTTAACTGTTTCTCAAGTTTACGACGATCGTCAAGCAAAATTTGCACACGTTTTTCTACGTCAACAGGGGACGTTTTCAGAAGATCAGCAATTTCACAGATTTGTTTATCTTGGAGACGAAGATAAAGACGCGCGGTTTCACCCGTCAAAGCCTCAATACGGCGAACACCGGAAGACACAGAACTCTCAGAAGTGATATAAATCAAACCAATATCCCCTGTTCTCTTCACATGTGTACCCCCACAAAGTTCAACCGACCAATAGTCTTTAGGCTTTCCTATCCCTAATTTCTCTCCTATAGAAACAACGCGAACCTCATCTCCGTATTTTTCACCAAACAACGCTACCGCCCCTTCAGAAATCGCATCATCAACTGTCATGAGACGTGTCTTTACTATACTATTTTGCAAAACAATATCATTTGCTAGGTCTTCTATTTCTTTCAGTTCTCGTGAAGAAACTGCGTTTGGATGAGAAAAATCAAACCGCAACCGGTCCGGTGATACAAGAGAACCCTTTTGTACAACGTGAGATCCCAACACTTGACGTAAGGCTTTGTGCAATAAATGGGTAGCGGAGTGATTCGCGCGAATTTTTCTACGACGAGCGATATCAACAACCAACTCCACACGATCAGACATCTTCGCTTGACCAGACTTAATTTCTCCGACATGTACGAGAATACCGTCAGCTTTTTTCTGGGTGTCGTGAACTTCAAAGATGAAGTGTTCACCGGAAATTGTGCCGCTATCGCCGACCTGCCCACCAGATTCTCCATAAAAAGGTGTTTGGTTGGTGACAAGCATAGCTCTTTGACCTAGAGAAATACGATCAATGATTTTCCCATCGCAAACAAAAGCTGTGATGACGCCTTCGGCTTTTTCTGTTTCATAGCCTAAAAACTCTGTGGCTCCAGCCTGATCTCGAACAGAAAACCAAATCGCTTCGGTCGCAGCCTCACCAGAACCAGACCAATTGGCACGTGCTTCTTCTCTTTGATGCTGCATTGCTTTGTCAAATGCATCAACATCAACTGATATACCGCGGCGGCGGAGCACATCTTGCGTCAAATCGAGTGGAAAACCATAGGTGTCATAAAGTTTGAAGGCGGTTTCACCACTGAAGTGGTCCCCTTCTTCGAGATTTATACTTTCTTCGTTCAGCAAATTAAGTCCACGTTCGAGAGTTTTACGAAAACGTACTTCTTCCAGCTTTAACGTTTCTGAAATTAAGGATTCAGCGCGCACCAACTCAGGATAAGCCTGCCCCATTTCACGAATTAAAGTCGGAAAAAGGCGCCACATTAAAGGCTCTTTAGCTCCGAGGAGGTGAGCATGGCGCATAGCACGGCGCATGATACGACGTAAAACATACCCCCGACCTTCATTAGAAGGGAGAATACCATCAGCGATCAAAAATGCGGACGAACGGAGATGATCAGCAATTACACGGTGGCTAGCAGAAAAATCACCGGTTGCATTAACCCCTGTCAGCTCCTGTGACGCAGAAATTAACGCACGAAAAAGATCGATGTCATAATTGTCATGAACACCTTGCAAAACAGCGGCAACACGCTCCAATCCCATCCCCGTATCAATAGAAGGATGAGGCAGCTCAACACATTCCTCCCTAGTCACTTGTTCATATTGCATGAAAACAAGATTCCAAATTTCAATAAAGCGATCCCCGTCCTCATCAGCACTTCCGGGTGGTCCCCCCCAAATTGCATCACCATGATCATAAAAGATCTCTGAACAAGGACCACACGGGCCTGTCTCTCCCATTGCCCAAAAATTATCAGCCGTTGCAATACGGACAATTTTTTCGTCTGGAAGACCTGAAATTTTTTGCCAAAATTTCGCAGCGATATCATCACTATGGTAGACTGTCACCAATAATTTGTCCTTTGGAAGGCAAAATTCCTCCGTCAAAAGGCGCCATGCTAAAAAAATTGCCTCTTCTTTAAAATAATCACCGAAGGAAAAATTTCCTAACATTTCAAAAAAAGTATGGTGGCGCGCCGTATATCCAACATTATCAAGATCGTTGTGCTTTCCACCCGCACGGACGCACTTCTGTGCAGTTGTTGCTTTTTTATAAGAACCCTGCTCAAATCCAGTGAATACATTTTTAAACTGCACCATTCCCGCATTTGTGAACATCAGCGTTGGGTCATTGCGTGGAACAAGCGAACTAGAAGGGAGAACTTTATGCCCATTACGACGAAAATAATCCAGAAAAGTTGACCGGATGCTATTAACACTATTCATATTGATACCTGCAAAATACAGTATAAAAAAATGCCTCTAACCAAATATCCTCTCTGCCGTCCGCAGAGTTACTCGATCAAAAACAGAAAATACATTGAAAAACAAGAATTTTTAGAATTAAAAAAAATAAAACAGGCCCCCCAATAAAAGAGCTCTATTCAAACAAATACCCCGTCAAACCGTTTCATCAGTCTCTATATTTTCTGCCCCTGTATTTTCTAATAATTCAACAGCGATCAAACCCGCGTTTTGGCGCAAAGCCGCCTCAATCTCCGCAGCAACCTCAGCGTGTTCGCGTAAAAACTGTTTTGCATTCTCGCGCCCTTGCCCTAAACGTTGAGAATTATGAGAAAACCACGAGCCGGATTTCTCAACAACACCAACTTTAACTCCTAAATCAATCAATTCACCTAATTTGGAAATGCCTTCACCGTAGATAATATCAAATTCGACCTGCTTGAATGGAGGTGCTAATTTATTTTTTACCACTTTGACACGTGTTTGATTTCCAACAACCATATCCCGATCTTTAATCGCCCCAATGCGACGAATATCTAAACGAACAGAAGCGTAGAATTTCAATGCGTTTCCACCCGTCGTCGTTTCAGGAGAGCCAAACATCACCCCAATTTTCATGCGAATTTGATTGATGAAAATAACCATGCAATTAGAGCGAAAAATCGATGCCGTTAATTTTCGCAGAGCCTTACTCATCAATCGAGCCTGTAAACCCGGCAAAGCATCTCCCATTTCACCATCTATCTCTGCGCGTGGCGTTAAAGCAGCAACTGAATCAACAACAAGAACATCCACCGCACCAGAACGGACAAGTGTCTCGGTAATTTCCAGCGCCTGCTCACCAGTATCTGGCTGAGAAATAAACAAATTTTCTAAATCAACACCAAGCTTACGCGCATAAATTGGATCAAGTGCATGTTCTGCATCTATAAAAGCACAAACCCCACCAATTTTCTGTGCTTCGGCGATAACATGAAGGGCCAGTGTCGTTTTTCCAGAACTTTCTGGTCCATAAATTTCAACAATGCGCCCCTTTGGTAACCCACCTACACCTAAAGCAATATCCAACGATAACGAACCTGTCGGAACTGTTTCAATCTCAACGACCTGTTCCTTCTGCCCAAGGCGCATAATAGAACCTTTACCGAAAGAACGCTCAATCTGTGACAAAGCAGCATCCAGAGCCTTTTTTTTATCCACAATTATATCCTTATTAAATCAAAGTAATCCAATATCCAATGTACACTGTCGTTTTAACTCGGCCAAAGCCTTGAGTTCAGATTTTCACAGGCTATGTCAATTTTTCTTACCACATATCGCACCCATATCCCCGATCAACACCTTCAAAGAAGACCACCCCCCTCTTTTACGACAAAAAGCGAGTTTCAGTAAAGAACAGAAACTTTATACGCTCATAATCTTCCTCCCAGAAGAAACAGTTTAGACTTTTATAAAATGCTTTACATATACGGTTTTAACGCTTTCTCATAAAAATAAGCTCACTTTTTAACTGTATCTTTGATAATGAAAAGATATCAATCACAAAAAACATGTAACACAGCGCGCGACTTAAATCACTAAATGTAGTAGCCCATGCAATTATAGATGCACAAACGATTTTATAATACTCTGATCGTACAAAAAGCAAAACTTCTGTTTTAAAAAAATAAAAGTTGACTAGGGAACTAGCTTTCTGGCGAAACAACAGCCACGTAGCTGAAGCAAAAGCTCTAAAGTAATGAAATTTATCCTAGATAGTATTTTATTTTGAAGCATGTTTTTAAACTTCAATTGCTGCGTTTTTTTCGCAATTTTTTCCACCACTCGAGACGCTTAGCGATCTCACGTTCAAAACCACGCTCTTGTGGCCGGTAATAAATTTGGTGCCCGAGCTTTTCAGGAAAATATTCCTGCCCTGAAAAAGCGTCTGGCTCATCATGGTCATAGCGATAACCATGCCCATACCCTTCTTCCTTCATGAATTTTGTAGGTGCATTAAGAATATGCTTGGGGGGAGGCAAAGAACCATTTTCACGCGCACAGCGCATAGCTGCCTTATAAGCGAGATATGCTGCATTTGATTTTGGTGCAGTCGCTACATAAATGCATGCCTGTGCTAAAGCTAATTCCCCCTCAGGTGACCCTAAGTAATTATAAGCATCCTTTGCTGCATTACAAACAACGAGAGCCTGTGGATCCGATAAACCAACGTCTTCCACAGCTATACGAACTAACCTTCGTCCAATGTATAAAGGGTCTTCGCCTGCGTCAAACATACGCGCCAAATAGTAGAGTGCAGCATCAGGATCAGATCCACGAATGGATTTATGCAATGCAGAAATGAGGTTATAGTGACCATCTTGCCCTTTATCGTAAATTGGAGAACGACGCTGAGTAATTTTTTGCAAGGCTGCAGCATCGAATATTTCTTCTGGTCTTGCAGAACACCAAATTTCCTCCGCTAGCGTTAACGCTGCCCGTGCATCACCATCAGATATCCTTATCAAAACATTCCTAGCATTATCATCCAGCGGCAGAGGTCTTCCTTCCACTTCTTCAGCACGTTTTAAAAGCTCCCCCAAGCTTTCATCATCATGGGGAAAGAATGTCAAAACACGTGCACGAGAAAGAAGAGCAGCATTAAGCTCGAACGAAGGATTTTCAGTTGTTGCACCTAAAAGAACCACGGTACCATCTTCCACAAAAGGCAAGAAACTATCCTGTTGAACACGATTAAAGCGATGAATTTCATCGACAAATAAGAGCGTTTTGTGTCCAGATGCAAAACGATCCCGGGCTCCCTCAAAAATTTTTTTAAGCTCGTTAACTCCAGCAAGAATAGCGGAGATTTGCTCAAAAGCAAAATTCGTTTCAAGTGCCAATAAACGTGCAACTGTTGTTTTTCCCGTCCCTGGAGGACCCCAAAAAATCATTGAACTAAACGAACCAGCTTTTACCATGCGCGAAAGCACCCCCCCTTCCCCAACCAGATGCCTCTGTCCCGTCACATCATTAAGAGAGCGAGGACGCATTCTTTCTGCCAACGGCCGATTTTTATCAACGTGAAGATCGGGAAATGAAGTAAAAAGATCCTTATTCAAAAAAACCTCATCGAATAAATTGGCGAATATACATTCCGTCGCGTTCATATTCCAATTGCCAAATATGCGGACGATTTTTTACAAGAATCTTTTTTAACTGACTGACTGTTTGAATTTTCTGGCCATTCACTACACGCAAAATATCACCAGAATGAAAAATTTCCGCAGCACCACTCATTTCGTCGATATTGGCAATCACAACCCCCCTCACGCTCGTGGGAAGATGAAAACGCCAGCTATTTTGTGGTGTTAGATCCAACACTTCAATACCAGAAAGGGGCCCCCCATCAACAATTTTTTCAGATTTTAAAAAGGCAGACTCTGAAACTGATGAAACAGTCACTTTGGCTTTATGAACTTTTCCACTTCGCAAATATTCCAGGGAAAGGCTCTGCCCAACACCAGCTACCATAAAACGATATCCAAGGGTATCAGGACCGTCAACCCGTATCCCTTCTACACTTAGAATAACATCACCTACCTTCAAACCAGACTTTGCAGCGGGACTATCCTTTATAACTTCAACAACAAGAGCACCGTAAGGATGCTCTAAATTTAAACTCTCAGCAATATCAGGTGTAACGGCCTGAAATGAAACACCAATATAGGGTGGTAAAAAATACTTTCCCCCACGATCAACAGTATCGAGCATTACTTTTACAAGATTTGCTGGAATGGCAAAGCCAATTCCGACGGAACCACCTGAACGCGAGTAAATAGCCGTATTAATTCCAATTAATTGCCCTTTCATATCAATTAAAGCACCACCCGAATTACCCGGATTAATGGCAGCGTCTGTCTGAATAAAAAAATCAAAATCAGAAACACCAACACGTGTACGCGCTTGCGCCGAAACGATCCCACTTGTAACAGTTTGTCCAACACCAAACGGATTTCCAATTGCAAGAACCAGATCTCCAACTTCAACGACGTCGGAGTTTCCTAGAGGAAGAGCAGAAAATTTAGTATCCTTTGCATCAATTTTTAGCACCGCAATATCTGTTGCTTCATCCTTCAGCATAACCTTGCTCTCGAATTCCCGTCCATCAAAAAGGGCAACTTTAATTTCGTTTGCATCCTTAATGACATGATAATTGGTAACAATCAGACCGCGTGTATCAACAATAACTCCAGATCCCAACGATGATTGAGTACGTAACGGCTGGTTACTCCGGTAACGGCCAAAAAATTGTTCAAAAAATGGATCACCGTCAAAAGGCGAGCGCGCTCTAATTTGTCGAGCTGCATAAATATTTACAACAGATGGAATGGTTTTCTTAACCAAAGGAGAAAATGAAAGAGTAATCTCTGACTGTGTTTGCGGAACCTTAGAATACGCGCTACAAAGTGATGTTTGTACCATAACACCCGCTAAAAACCACGCAAAAAGAAAATGTTTCATCATTCATTCCTCGTAAAAAACAACGTTGTCTCCGATAGGATGAAAATTCTTCCCCTCCACTAGCTGAAAGCCTTAATCCATCTGTTTAGAGCAAGACACCCCATCTGAGAGCAAATATTATAACTAGTCAAATAATTCAATATGTATAATTTTCTATTTGCTTTTACTGCTAAAATGGAAGTTACTCCAAATATTAAAAAAAAAGACCGCCTTGAAAGACGGCCCTTTAAAATACAAAAAAACACTTTACTGAGAAGATTCCTTCTCCTTTACCGCGTCCTTTATACGCACACGATCCACAGCACCCCTCGCATCAACATCACGATCAACAAACTCTATGACGGCCATAGGGGCATTATCACCGGTACGAAAGCCTGCTTTCATTATGCGTAGATATCCACCATTTCGCGAGGCATAACGTGGAGCGAGCACATCAAACAACTTTGCAACTTTTCCAACATCGCGAACGGTTGAAATCGCCTGTCGACGAGCGTGCAGCCCCCCACGCTTACCAAGCGTAACTAATTTTTCTACTATAGGACGAATTTCCTTTGCCTTTGGAAGAGTCGTTACAACCTGCTCATGTTCGATCAACGAAACTGCCATATTTGCAAACATCGCCTTACGGTGACTAGCAGTACGGTTCAACTTACGGCCTGACCTATTATGGCGCATGAGTTCTTTCTCCTTAAATCCTAATTTTAATACTGATCTTCATAGCGTTTAGCGAGATCATCAATGTTCTCAGGCGGCCACGCAGAAATTTCCATACCAAGATGGAGTCCCATACACGCCAAAACTTCCTTAATCTCGTTCAACGATTTTCGCCCAAAATTTGGTGTTCGAAGCATTTCAGCTTCCGTCTTTTGAATGAGATCACCGATGTAAACAATATTATCATTTTTCAGACAATTTGCTGAACGAACAGAAAGCTCTAATTCATCTACCTTTTTAAGAAGCGCGGGATTAAAGGCAAGCTCAGAAGCAGATTCTTCAACAACCTCTTTTTGAGGCTCTTCAAAATTGACAAACAGCGACAACTGATCCTGAAGAATCCGCGCTGCGAAAGCGACAGCATCTTCCCCATTAACAGCGCCGTTCGTCTCAACAGTTAACGTCAACTTATCATAGTCCAGGACATGACCTTCACGAGTATTCTCCACTTTGTAAGACACCTTACGAATTGGAGAATACAGACTATCCACTGGGATGAGACCTATCGGCGCATCGTCAGCACAATTACGATCAGATGGAACGTAGCCCTTCCCCGTATTTACAATAAGCTCCATACGAATTTCAGCGCCTTCATCAAGAGTACAGATAACATGGTCAGGATTTAAAATCTCCATATCACCAACAACACTTATATCTCCAGCTTTGACAACCCCAGGACCCTCTTTAAAAACAACGACGCGCTTAGCCCCTTCTTCTTCCATACGGATAGCAATTTCTTTGATGTTCAAAATGATATCCGTAACATCCTCACGAACTCCCGGAATTGACGAAAATTCATGCAACACACCATCAATCTGCACAGCAGTAACTGCAGCACCGCGAAGAGACGACAATAACACGCGACGAAGCGCATTCCCTAACGTTAAACCAAACCCCCGCTCAAGAGGCTCCGCAACCATACTAGAAACATTCGGATTATCGTGCGTATAAAACTCAACTTTATTGGGTTTTATAAGTTCTTGCCAGTTTTTCTGGATCATATTTTTATTCCCGTTCTTTTAGCTTCGCCACCATTCAATCGTGACAAACAATGTGAACACCAGAGAAGACTCTGATAACGAAAAAACGATGCCCAATCAAACACGCCGCCTCTTCCGTGGACGGCACCCATTATGAGGAATTGGCGTAACATCACGAATAGAAACAATCGTAAAGCCAACAGACTGCAACGCACGAAGAGCAGATTCACGACCTGCTCCAGGACCACAAACTTCAACCTCTAATGAACGCATACCGTGCTCTTGTGCTTTCTTAGCACAATCCTCTGCTGCAACTTGAGCAGCAAAGGGCGTAGATTTACGAGATCCCTTGAACCCCTGCGCACCAGCAGACGACCAAGCAATCGCATTCCCTTGCGCATCGGTGATGGTAATCATCGTATTGTTAAATGTTGAATTTATATGTACGATACCTGACGAAATATTTTTCCGTTCGCGACGGCGAACACGTGTGGCTTCCTTTGCCATAACCTTCCTTCCAACGATCTCCTCACTGCCGTAACACCTGCAGCTCCACCACCTCTGTTTCTACTGAAAACTTCAACATGAAACAGAGCACAAAACACTTTATTATTTTTTCTTACCGGCAATTGCCTTAGCTGGCCCTTTACGTGTGCGCGCATTCGTGTGCGTACGTTGCCCTCTAACAGGTAGAGAACGACGGTGACGCAACCCTCGATAACACCCAAGATCCATCAAACGCTTGACATTCATAGAAACTTCACGACGAAGGTCACCTTCAACTTGGTAGCTTTGATCTATTGCCTCACGAATTTGCAGTACCTCCGCGTCTGAGAGCTCATGCACACGACGCCCACCAGGGATACCAACCTTCTCAGTAATTTCTTGCGCAAATTTTCGCCCAATCCCATGAATATACTGAAGTGCGATGACCACACGCTTATTTGTCGGAATATTGACGCCAGCAATACGAGCCACTCCTGTTCTCCTTAACTATATTGATAAACCAATCACAAAATACTCGATGAATCCACGGAAAAAGACCACCTAGCATTAAAGACACACCGCAACTTACCATTTTATCTAAACAAATAAAACCAGCTTCTGATGGATTTTACCGCAAAAGTCAACTCTTTATAATCTATTTCAAAAAAAAATCTTACTTAAGAAATTCTTTAATCATACAAGCAACCTTATCAGAATCAATCATCCCATTAACTGTTTTCAGCAACCCCATCTCCGAGTAAAATTTTGATAAAGGTGCCGTTTTCTCGCGATATTCCACCAATCGTCTGGAAAAAGAGACTAGATTATCATCCGAACGAGCCAACCCACCAGAAGCTACCGTTTCGCTGACACGCCTATTCATCCTATCAATAAGAACATCTTCATCGATAAGCAGCTCAATGACAGCGTTAAGCCGCATGCCCTTTGATTGCAAAATCTGTTGTAAAGCCTCCGCCTGTTCTATGGTACGCGGATACCCATCTAGCACAAACCCTTCTGCACAATCGCAAGCATCGATACGATCCGAGACAATTTGATTAACAACATCATCAGACACCAAAGAGCCGGAATCGATAACAGACTTTACCTTTTTCCCTAGATACGTCTCTTTGGCAACAACTCCACGCAACACATCACCCGTTGACAAGTGGGGGATGCCGTACTCCCTCGTCAGAATTTTAGCCTGTGTGCCTTTCCCAGCCCCAGGAGGACCTAAAAGAATGATTCTCATAAATTCCTTCGCCCTCCACGAAGCCTTGATTTTTTTATCAACCCCTCGTACTGGTGTGCAACAAGGTGCCCCTGAATTTGAGCGACAGTGTCAAGTGTAACAGTGACAACAATCAACAAAGACGTTCCACCAAGATAGAAGGGAACCTGCAAAGCGGATATCATAAATTCAGGTAACAAACAGACCAGAATGATATAAACTGCACCAACAACGGTAATACGCGTTAAAACATGATCAATATAGTCAGCTGTGCGCTCACCAGGGCGAATTCCCGGAATAAAACCAGAATGTTTTTTCAATTGATCTGCTGTATCGCTGGGACTAAACACAATAGCCGTATAAAAAAAGCAAAAAAATGCTATCAAAGCAGCATAAACGATCATATAAAGTGGCTGTCCGTGATCAAGAGAATGAGAAATAGCTTGAATCCAATACGGCATTTTATCAGAAAAATTATTAATAGTCGCGGGTAACAGTAACAAAGATGAGGCAAAAATAGGCGGAATGACACCAGCAGTATTCAGTTTTAGAGGCAGGTGAGACATATCACCTTGGAAGATTTGATTACCAACCTGACGCTTCGGATACTGAATGAGAATCCGCCGTTGTGCGCGTTCAACAAAAACAATAATCGCTATGACAGAAACAGCGATGAGAATAATTGCTATTAACAAAAAAGTTGACAAATCAGCATGACTATGCGCAGTCAAAAGCTGTGCAAAGGTAGAAGGCAAATTTGCTACAATCCCTGTAAAAATAATAAGCGAAACCCCATTACCGACACCTCGCGATGTAATCTGCTCACCAAGCCACATCAAAAACATCGTCCCGCCAACTAGTGTAACGACGGACGAAATACGAAACATGATACCTGGCTCGGCAACAATCTGTAGCCCCGTTCCTATACCAGCCTCCAGCGCAACAGCTATACCAAAAGCCTGAAAAATTGCCAATATGACCGTAACGTACCGAGTGTATTGATTAATAATTCTACGACCCAACTCACCTTCCTTTTTTAGAGCTTCTAAAGAAGGAATGATTGAAGTCAACAATTGAACGATGATGGACGCCGATATGTAAGGCATGATTCCAAGAGCAAAAATCGCCATACGTCCAACAGCGCCTCCAGCAAACATGTTAAACAACCCAAGGACACCAGATGCATGATGTTCAAATGTTTGCCGCAAAGCATCCAAGTTAATTCCAGGAAGAGAGACGTATGTACCAAACCGATACACAAGAAGCGCCACTAAAGTAAACCACATGCGCCTCTTTAATTCCGTTGCGCGCGAAAAAGTGCCAAAATTCATATTAGAAGCGAATTGCTCTGCCGCTGATGCCATAAAACGTCTCCAGTCTACACTCCAATTCTTAGAACCACAGAAGCGCAACCCTAAAATTTACATTGTCACACATAAATGAACAAAATCCCGGACAGCTCTCCCGGAAAATATAATCAGCGGAGAAGTACACGCGTTAAAACCACATTAACACAGAATCTACCTAATAGCTTCAAGAAGAGAGGACCTGACCACCAGCCTTCTCAATTTTCAGGCGTGCAACCTTAGAAGCACCGGAAACATTAAATGTAATCTTCTCTTTTAACTCACCATCAGAAAGGAGGCGAATCCCATCCTTCATACGACGAATAACACCAGCCTTTTTCAGTGCAACAGAGTCGACAGGAATCCGAGCATCCAATTTCCCCGCATCCACTGCCAACTGAATACGCCCTAACGAAACTTCATTATAGACTTTAGCAAAACAATTTTTAAACCCGCGCTTTGGTAAACGACGATAAATAGGCATCTGCCCACCCTCAAAACCGTTAAGCGAAACGCCAGAACGAGACCTTTGCCCCTTAACCCCACGACCACAAGTTTTCCCATTCCCGGAACCGATACCGCGCCCAACGCGCTTACGACCCCCGGTTGCGCCTTCACGATCACGCAGCTCATTGAGTTTCATAACCTTACTCCCAAGACCTATTTAATCTTCATCTATAACCCGAACGAGATGTCGAACTTTCGCAATCATACCTCGCACACAAAGCGTATCTTCCAAGGTGCGCCGACGCCGTATTTTGTTCAATCCAAGTCCCTTCAAAGTCGCACGTTGAATACCTGAGTTTGAATTCCGAATTGCGCTCCTAACCTGCTCCACCGTCACAGTCTTATTCTGAGATTTTCTCTGAACCATTTCCTAATTCCTCTATCTAATAACCTCAGAAATTATCATTCCGCATCAATCAAATTCTTACGACGTTCTTGCAAAGTCGAGTATTTTATACCACGCTGCGCTGCAACATCTCTGGGATGCATCTGCCTCTTTAGCGCATTAAATGTCGCGCGCACCATGTTATAAGGGTTCGACGACCCTAGTGACTTTGCAACAACATCCTGCACACCAAGAGTTTCAAAAACAGCCCGCATAGGACCGCCGGCAATGATACCAGTACCCGCAGAAGCAGAACGCAACAAAACGCGACCTGATCCATGACAGCCCTCAAGATCATGATGCAGTGTCCGCCCCGACCGAAGTGGAACGTGAATCATCTCATTTTTCGCAGCTTCAGTAGCTTTTCTAACAGCCTCAGGCACTTCCCGTGCCTTGCCGTGACCAAAACCAACGCGTCCCTTTTGGTCTCCAACAACAACAAGAGCCGCGAAACCAAAACGCCGACCGCCCTTTACAACCTTAGCAACACGATTAATATGAACGAGCTTATCAATAAACTCAACGTCACGTTCATCCCGCTCACTACGCTCTTTTTGTGCCATTCCTAATTCCTTTTTCTTTTCCGGAAGCACGCCAACAAAGTTCCAACATAAAACCAAAAGAACCCGTACACGAACACCTAAGAAGATACCTTACAAAAAAACTTTTAAGAAAGATACCTTAAAAGCTTAAGCCACCCTCACGCGCAGCTTCAGCTAAGGCCCTCACTCGACCGTGGTAAAGATACGCTCCGCGATCAAAAACCACCTCACTAACGCCAGCCTTTTTTGCACGCTCAGCGATTAACGCACCAACAGCAAACGCAGCTTCCTTATCAGAGCCACGCTTCAAAGACTTCTTCAGATCGCTATCAAGAGTGGACGCAGAAACAAGCGTAAACCCGCGAAAATCATCAATAATCTGAGCATAAATATTCTGATTTGACCTATAAACACTGAGTCGCGGACGAGCGTTAGAGGTCATTTTAATCCGACGACGAACACGTCGTGCACGACGCTGTATAATGTCCTTAGATGAAAACATAATACAAAATCCCTATTTCTTCTTGCCTTCTTTACGGAAAATACGCTCATCTGCATACTTAACGCCCTTACCTTTATAAGGTTCAGGTCTACGATAATCACGAATTTCAGCTGCAACCTGACCAACTTTTTGTTTGTCAACTCCAGAAACAACAATCTCCGTTGGTTTTGGAACCGTCACAACAATACCCGATGGCACCTTATAAATAACATCGTGAGAAAAGCCAAACGATAACTGGACATCTTTACCTTGCAAAGCAGCACGATAACCAACACCATTAATCTCAAGTCTCTTCTCAAAGCCATCCTTCACGCCGCAAAAAATATTGTCAATCATTGAACGCGACATGCCCCATTTAGAGCGAGAATCCTTCGATTTATCACGTGGCGCAACTGATACAAAACCTTCCCCAAGCTCGACAAAAACTTCATCGTTCACGACATAACTGAGTTCACCTTTTGGGCCCTTCGCTTTAACCAGCTGACCTTCGACAGCGACAGTAACCCCAGAAGGAATTGAAACGGGCTTTTTTCCAATACGAGACATCACACCAACCTATTTTCTTCTGTTTTCCCACAATCAATCAGAAAACACGACAAAGAATCTCTCCACCAACATTCTGTTCACGCGCTTGATGATCCGCCATCACCCCCTTAGGAGTTGACAAAATCGAAATCCCTAGACCATTCGCTACTTGAGGAATGGATTTAGCTGAAACGTATACGCGACGACCAGGCTTCGAAACACGCGAAATTTCACGAATGACAGCTAATCCCTCGAAATATTTCAACTCAACCTCAATCTCAGAACTACCATCACTGAGATTAGCTTGGCTATACCCACGAATATAACCCTCGGACTGAAGAACATCGAGAACACGCGCGCGAAGCTTTGAAGAAGGCGTAGCTACCTTACTCTTTTTACGATGAAGCGCATTACGAATACGCGTCAACATATCACCAAGAGGATCTGACATAGACATTAGATAATCTCTCCTCACCAACTAGATTTAACTATACCGGGAATGTGCCCTAAAGAACCAAGCTCGCGTAATGCAATCCGCGACATCTTCAACTTACGATAATAGGCCCGTGGGCGACCAGAAACCTCACAACGATTACGCACTCGAACTTTAGCAGAATTACGCGGCAAACCCGCCAACTGAACAGAAGCTTTAAAGCGTTCCTCGAGAGAAATACTATGATCCATAACTATCGCTTTCAAACGCGCACGACGCGCTGCATAACGCTTAACCATCACTTCACGACGCTCATTCTTTTTAACGGCACTCACTTTGGCCATAACATCACCTCACTACGCCTGCCGTTACGAACGAAACGGAAAATTAAAAGCACGCAACAATTCACGCGCCTCATCATCCGTCTTCGCTGTCGTACAAACGACAATATCCATACCCCAAATCTGGTCGACTTTATCATAATTGATCTCTGGAAACACAATATGCTCCTTAATTCCCACAGCGAAATTACCACGACCATCAAAGCTTTTTGGATTCAAACTGCGGAAATCACGAACTCGCGGGAGCGCAATCGTAATAAAACGGTCTAAAAACTCGAACATACGATCCCTACGCAACGTAACCTTAGCCCCCAGTGGCATCCCCTCGCGAACCTTAAAGCTTGCAATGGAATTACGCGCACGAGTCACAACAGCCTTCTGACCGGTTATCAATGCTAGATCACCAGCAGCAAGAGATGGTTTTTTGGAATCAACAGTCGCTTCACCGACTCCCATATTAACCACAATTTTATCAAGCCGCGGGATCTGCATTTCATTCTTATAACCAAACTTTTCTTTAAGCACCCCACGAACTACTTCAAAATAATGCTTCTTCATACGTGGCTCTTGTTTTTCTTCAGCCATTGATCAATTCTCCTGAACGCTTAGAAAAACGGACTTTTGCACCATCAACACCTACACGAAAACCCACACGAGAAGGCCTACCATCTTTAGGATCAACAATCGCCAAATTAGACAAATGAATCGGAGCCTCCTTCGAAACAATCCCAGCTTCATGCTTTTGCGTTTGACGCTGATGACGTTTAACCACATTAACTCCGCGAACAAAAGCGCTATTTTCTTTCGGATTTACCTTAATTACTTCACCACTGGACCCTTTATCCCTACCAGATAAAACAATGACTTTATCACCTTTTTTAATCTTCTGCATAACCATCACTCCTCATAACACTTCAGGAGCGAGCGAAATGATCTTCATATGACTCCTACCACGAAGCTCGCGAGGAACCGGTCCAAAGATACGTGTACCGATCGGCTCTTTTTTATTATCAACTAAAACGGCAGCATTATTATCAAAACGAATCACACTACCATCAGCACGACGAATATCTCTAGCTGTACGAACAACAACCGCTTTCATTACATCACCTTTTTTAACGCGACCGCGAGGAATAGCATCCTTAACCGAAACAACAATGATATCACCGACAGAAGCATACTTCCGTTTTGAACCACCTAAAACTTTAATGCACATAACACGACGGGCACCAGAATTGTCTGCAACGTCAAGACTTGTTTGCATCTGAATCATAACTGGCTACCTTCTTCTCTAAATGCCAACAACAAACCGTGCTTCTAAGGATACACGAAACCACCCACAAAACAACGATAAAATCACCACCAAAAACCCATCAACATAAACAAAATCACCGTCATTTTCTTAAACAACAAGCTCAGCTACACCGCACTGCCCTCAACAGCAATCCAACGCTTGTTCCTCGAAATCGGCCTTGATTCTTCGATGAACACCCGATCCCCAACCTTAAATTGATTTCTCTCATCATGCGCCTGATATTTCTTAGATTTCCGAACAGTTTTCTTGAGAAGCGGATGCGAATAATGACGCTCTACTCTAACAACCACAGTTTTCTCATTTTTGTCACTGATGACAATACCCTGCAAAACGCGTTTAGGCATCTTTTATTTCCTTAAACCTTGCTTTCATTTATCTTTTGATGGAGAAAAGTCTTAACACGTGCAATATCACGGCGAACCTTCCTGACATGCGAAGTCTTCTCCAATTGGCCTGTTGCTTTCTGAAACCGCAAATTAAATTGCTCTTTCTTAAGCCTAGCCAATTCATCTTTCATTTGGTCTAGAGACTGAACCCGTAATTGTTTAGCTTTCATCACATAACCTCTTTACTCAGCAATACGCTGAATGAAACGCGTCTTAATAGGTAACTTCGCAGCACCCAATCTCAGTGCTTCGCGTGCCACACTTTCAGGAACCCCATCAAGCTCAAACATGACGCGACCTGGAGCAACACGGGACGACCAGTAATCCACGCTCCCCTTACCTTTACCCATACGAACCTCAGTCGGCTTAGACGTAACCGGAACATCCGGAAAGATACGAATCCACACACGACCAGAACGCCTCATATAACGTGTGATAGCACGCCGCGCTGCTTCAATTTGACGAGCAGTGATACGCTCCGGCTCAACTGCCTTCAAACCATAAGCGCCAAAATTTAAATCCGTACCGCCTTTTGAGACGCCATGAATACGACCTTTAAATTGCTTACGGAACTTTGTGCGCTTTGGCTGCAACATTACTCTTTACTCCAAATTCTAATGCAATCAAAAAAACTAAGCACTTTCGCGGCGGCGACTAGACGAAGAGCCAGAATGATCACCTTCCATAGCCCTACGCTCAGAAGCCATAGGATCGTGCTCAAGAATCTCACCCTTAAAGACCCAAACTTTAACACCGCAGATGCCATAAGCAGTCTTAGCCTCCGCTGTACCATAATCCACATCGGCACGCAAAGTGTGAAGCGGAACACGACCCTCACGGTACCACTCCATACGAGCAATCTCGGCACCACCAAGGCGACCAGAACAATTTATACGAATACCCTCCGCTCCAAGACGCATAGCCGATTGAACTGCACGCTTCATCGCACGGCGAAAGGCAACACGACGCTCAAGTTGCTGAGAAATAGACTGAGCAATAATTGTCGCATCAATTTCAGGCTTACGAATTTCCACTATATTTAACGAAGTCTCGGCATTCGTCATTTCAGAAAGCCTGCGACGAAGCTTTTCAATGTCAGCACCTTTCTTTCCTATAATAAGACCCGGACGCGCTGAATGGATCGTTACACGACACTTCTTGTGAGGACGCTCAATAACAACCTTGGAAATAGCAGCTTGCTTCAACTCCTCAAGAACATACAAACGAATCTTCAAATCCTCATGAAGAAGAACGCCATACTCGCCACTGTTTGCATACCAACGTGAATCCCAAGTCCGATTAACTCCAAGACGAAGCCCCACTGGATTTATCTTCTGACCCATTACGCAGCCTCCACTTTTTCTGCAATTTCACGAACAACAATAGTGAGATGTGAGAATGGACGCTGAATTCTACTAGCACGACCACGTCCACGAACATGGAAACGCTTCATCACCACGGACTTCCCAACATAAGCCTCCGCAACAACCAACGAATCGATATCAAGATCGTGATTATTTTCCGCATTTGCAATCGCAGATTCAAGAGTCTTTTTAACCGTCACAGCGATGCGTTTACGCGAAAACATCAAATCAGCCAACGCAACATTAATTTTTTTTCCACGAATCATAGCCGCAACCAAGTTAAGCTTTTGCGGACTAACACGAATCATGCGAGTAACAGCTCTCGCCTCATTATCCTTAAGCTGGCGCGCAACCCTAGCTTTACCCATCCCTATTTCCTCTTCGCTTTTTTGTCTGCACCATGCCCATAGTAGGTCCGAGTTGGAGCAAACTCGCCGAACTTATGCCCAACCATCTCTTCAGAAACAGAAACAGGAATATGCTTATTCCCATTATGAACGCCAAAAGTCAAACCAACAAATTGCGGCAAAATAGTAGAGCGACGACTCCATATTTTTATAACCTCATTACGCCCACTTGTACGTACCTTCTCTGCCTTCTTAAGAAGATAGCCGTCAACAAACGGACCTTTCCAAACCGAACGAACCACTTCAGACTACCTTTCTTACTTTTTGCGTTGATGACGCGTACGCATAATAAACTTATCAGTAGCTTTATTAGAGCGCGTACGTTTACCTTTTGTAAGTTTACCCCAAGGAGACACAGGGTGACGCCCACCCGACGTACGACCTTCACCACCACCATGCGGATGATCAACAGGATTCATAGCAACCCCGCGAACATGTGGGCGCTTGCCACGCCAACGAGATCGACCTGCTTTACCATTACTAATATTCCCATGATCAGGATTTGAGACAGCACCTACAGTGGCAAAACAACCACTAGGTACCAGACGTTGCTCACCAGAGCTGAGACGAAGAATAGCCATACCCTGATCACGCCCAACCAACTGTGCATAAGTTCCAGCTGAACGTGCAATCTGACCACCTTTCCCTGGCTTCATCTCAACATTGTGAATAATTGTCCCCACCGGCATATTAGCGAGTGGCATAGCATTTCCCAATTTGACATCAACATTCGAACCAGCAATCACCGAATCGCCAATACCAAGACGCTGTGGTGCAAGGATATAATCCAATTTCCCATCCTCGTAACGAATTAAAGCAATAAAAGCAGTACGGTTTGGATCATATTCCAAACGTTCAACTTTTGCAGAAATGTCACGCTTAAGACGCTTAAAGTCAACAAAACGATAACACCGTTTATGTCCCCCCCCTTGAAATCGAGCTGTAATCCGACCACGATTATTGCGCCCACCTTTCGATGACAGCCCCTCGGTCAGAGCTTTTATAGGTTTCCCCTTATAAAGACCAGAACGATCTACAACAACAAGCTGACGCTGCCCAGGGGTAATCGGATTAAAATGCTTAAGTGCCATTATTCTTATCTCCGAATATTTCAAATACCTGTAGAAACATCTATGAACTGGCCCTCAGCCAGCGTAACGATTGCCTTTTTGATATTGCTCTGCCGCCCAACAATACCCTTGAAACGTTTGACTTTACCCTTACGGATCATCGTATTAACAGACTTGACTTTCACATCAAAGAGCGCCTCAACTGCAGATTTAATCTCAGGCTTGGTTGCATCCAGCGCGACATTAAAAGCGACCTGATTACATTCAGAAATCATAGTCGATTTTTCAGTAACAACCGGGCTGACGACTACATCATAATGGCGGAGATCAATCATTGAAAACGCTCCTCAAGGGTCTCAACAGCTGTTTTTGATAAAACAAGCTTGCTACGACGCAAAATATCATAAACATTAATTCCTTGAATTGGCAAAATATCAACATTAGGAATATTTAAAGCAGCACGGGAAAAATTAACATCAATTTCCTTACCACCAACCACTAAAGCATTAGTAAACCCAAACTTAGACAAACTAGAAACAAGTGTCTTCGTCTTAAAGTCTTTAATGCTTAAATTCTCAACTACAACTAAGTCACCTGTTTTTAGCTTTGATGATAAAGCAAGACGCAACCCCAGTGCACGAACTTTCTTGGGAAGATTATGTATATGATTCCGCACTACAGGACCATGCGCCTTACCACCACCCCGAAACTGCGGGGCACGAGCAGACGAATGCCGCGCACGCCCAGTCCCTTTTTGTTTAAACATCTTAGCCCCCGTCCGTGACACATCCGACCGCCCTTGTGACCGGTGTGTTCCTTGTTGACGGCGGGCAAGCTGCCAACGAACAACACGCTGCAAAATGTCTTCGCGAGGAGCAAGACCAAAAATACTCTCAGAAACTTCCACCTTACCAGCTTCACTACCATCAAGAGTTCTAACTATAATATCCATTACTCAACCCCCTCAGACTTAGAGGTTTCTGTCGCCGGAGACACCGCTCCCGCTCCATCCTTCACAGAACGACGAATGATAGCCCCGTCAGGAACATTATCAGGGGCACGTTTTTTTATAGCATCCCGCACAAAAATCCAAGCTCCTTTAGAACCTGAAACAGAACCACGCACCAAAATTAAACCACGCTCTACATCCGTGGAAACAACTTCAATATTCTGCGTAGTTACACGCACCTGCCCCATATGACCAGCCATCTTCTTGCCTTTGAATACCTTACCCGGATCCTGACATTGCCCCGTCGAACCATGAGCACGATGTGTAATCGAATTACCATGTGAAGCGCGGTGACCACCAAAATTATGCCGCTTCATAACACCAGCAAACCCTTTACCTATAGTGGTCCCCGTTATGTCAACTCTTTGACCCGGAACGAAATACCCTGCCGTAATCTCGGTACCGACATCAAGAAGATTATCGGGAGTAACACGAAACTCAGCCACTTTAGCCTTTGGCTCAACGAAAGCCCTAGCAAAATGCCCACGAAGAGCTCGCGAAACATTCTTAACTTTGGCAAATCCTACACCTAACTGAACAGCAGTATAGCCGTTCTTCTCAACTGTTAGCTGAGCGATAACCTGACAATTCTTCAAACGAAGTACTGTTACCGGTACATGCTCACCAGCATCATTATAAATACGGGTCATGCCCAGCTTCTGTGCTATTACACCTGAACGCATCGGGTCTGTTCCTTCCGTCCTCAAACCTCAGAGCTTAATCTCAACATCCACGCCAGCAGAAAGGTCAAGCTTCATGAGGGCATCGACCGTTTGCGGAGTTGGATTGACAATATCAAGAAGACGCTTATGTGTACGCATCTCAAATTGCTCACGACTCTTCTTATCAATATGCGGACCACGATTAACCGTAAACTTCTCGATCCGCGTTGGAAGCGGAATAGGACCACGGACATCAGCACCGGTCCGCCTAGCGGTTGACACGATCTCACGCGTCGACGCATCAAGAATTCTATGGTCAAACGCTTTTAAGCGAATTCGTATATTTTGACTGTTCATGATCTCTATTTCCCTGTCACGCAAAACGTCTCTAAAAAATTAGATTGTTTTTAAAAACCATTACTACTCAATAATTTTAGAAACGATACCTGCACCGACAGTACGACCACCTTCACGAATAGCAAAACGCAATTTTTCTTCCATTGCAATCGGAACAATCAAAGAAACATCCATAGCAA